>NZ_JACSWB010000095.1 GCF_016888135.1 Leptolyngbya sp. CCY15150 | reverse complement strand
CTTTAGAAGGCGGCAAACTTGAATTGCGAGTCGTTTTCTTGACCCGCTTTTGCTTGAGCTTGTCCACCTCTGAGCGCAACCTTTGCAGCTCCTGCCATAGCCCTCTAATCAGGGCATCCTTTTCGGCGTGGCTGAGTCCATCGAGAGGGGGCAGTTCCTTCATGGCAAAGGCTTATCATCTTCTGTCAAAGTTGGGCTTAGGTCAACCTAGTTGAGCAATTACGTATCATCTTTATGACGCTCTCCTTCCGTCAGAAACCGGCCCTCTTGCCATGCAACTGTCTAACAACCCTCGCGTTTTTATCCGCAGACCCATTGCCGAAGACTGTCAAACTCTGTTATCCCTGCACCGGAGAAACCAAGATTTTCACTTTCCTTGGACATTTCCACCGCTAGATGAGTCGGGATGCCAAAACTACATCCGCCGCTGCCAAAATGACAACTTTGAAGGGCTGCTGATTTGCTGTGCCCATCACCATCAGATCATTGGAGTGGTTAATCTTAGCCAAATCTTTTACCGAGCTTTTCAAAGTGCATATTTGGGTTACTATGCAGATGCTTATTTCGCCGGACAGGGACTCATGGCAGAGGGACTCCATTTGGCAATTAATCATGCCTTTTATACCCTCAAGCTTCATCGTTTAGAAGCGAATATTCAGCCCGACAATCAGAAATCTATCAATTTAGTTAAACGCCTAGGTTTTAGAAAAGAAGGGTTTTCACCAAGGTATCTACAGCTTAATGGCAAGTGGCGTGATCATGAGCGCTGGGCGCTAACCACTGAGGATTGGCATTAGCATAATAAGGCTGGAATGGGCAGCAGATGTTGTTTTTTCAACCTAAACTAAAAGAGTGAAAACGGATGACTGATTGGGAAGATATCCTTTTATTACATGATCAATGGATAAGATTTGAACAATCGGGCACCTCACTTAGAATCTTGAAGTCTTGGAGTTTTGTCGGGTTGATGTTGTTTGGCGGATTCCGGGTGCCGGGTGCCGGGGCTATTTGTGGAAAATTAGCAGGGCCATACGCCAGCCCCGCAGCACCTACCGGAGAACGGGGCTGTGCGATCGCAGCTCTCCTGTCAGTTGGGTTGATGATCAGGTCAAAACACGATGGCATTCATGTCAAAGGGGTGACGCTGATAGCAGACCAGCAGCTTCTATCGCGGTGATTGAGCGCATGAATGCGGTGGCGAACTAGACTTCATACCGTAGCCATGCGACACCGTTGGCATAGATCTTGCTGCCGATCAGTGTCAGCTGCGTTTGAGGGATAACCGTTGCAAACAGGGGAATGCCTTGCCCCATTACGAACGGGTTGATCTTGAGAATGAGTTCGTCAATTAGCCCTTCGGTAAACAGTTGCGCCGCCAGGGTGGCCCCGCCACAGAGGTAGATGGCACTGCCAAGTTCTGCCTTGAGCTGCTTCACGACCTGACTCGCCTGATCTGAAACCAACGTTACCTGCGGGTCTGGGCTGGTGGCCATCGTGCGCGAGAACACATAGCTCTTCAGCATGGGGTAAGGGTTGGTTTTGCCCTCCTTGAGACCGACATCGTAGGTCTTGCGTCCCATGAGCACCGTGTCAAACTGGCTGAGGGAGTCGATGTAGTCGGCAATGGAGTCGCCCTCGGTAGCGAAGCCCCCAAAGGAGCCATCGGCTTGGGCGATAAAGCCATCGACGCTGGTGGCGACGTAGTATTTCAGAGGTTTCATTGGGTTTCTCCTAGGGAGGTTCTTTGAATCATGGGGTTGGTGGGCCTCTACCTCCAAGCGCACCGTGGGCACATGGCCCTGAGCATGGGCATCGGGCGGGAAGTGAGTGACATAGATGTCTACCACATTAGCGATGAATTGCTCGTGCGTAGAACATCGGTTTGTCGCTGCGATCGCGCTTTTTGCGAACGGCAATGTTGACTACCGCTTTCGCCCAAAGCCTTACGCTCAGAGGGGCTAGCTGCCTACGCTGCTTTGGGTTAGTTAGGACTACGACCCAGCTCAACTTCACCCTGAGGTGTTGCCCTGCATCTACCGCGCTGTCTACATTCAGCGACACGGCTTTGCCCAAACCCTACGGGACTGCATTGCCCAAGACTCTGCAATCACGTTGTCTTCAAGCTGATAGACCGTACCGTCAGCACTCGGTCAGAAGGGGATATGTCTCCATCCATCCGGTTTGGGTACCCCGAAACCGATGGCGAACGGTGACGCGATCCCCCGATGCAATCAGGACCTCGATGGTTTCCTGGGCATCGGGAAAGATAGTATACTCCTGCTTAAGAAAGCTCACTAAATCATCACGGCTGTAAATACTCGGTTCACATCCGGCGTAGCTATGGCGGATGAAGTTAGGGGCAACGACGGAGGTCAGTCGGTTCCAGTTTTGCTGATGAATCGCCTCGACAAAGGCCTGCACTAGGGCTATCGGTTGTTCTTGCGGTGACATTCAATGTTTACCCTACCCCAAGAAGATATCGACGCTATCCGGCAAATTCACCATCGCTGGATTGAGTTTGAATGGGCTGGCAACGGTCTGGCGGTGCTACAGTTCTGCACCGACGATGTGCGCTGGTTGGTGCCCAACGCAGCCATGATGGTCGGCAAAGACGCCGCCCGCCCTCTGCTGGAGAGTCCCATTCAAATTGTGGAATTAGTGACAGACCAGATCGAAATTGTCGGCCACGACCGGCTAGCCTACAAAACTAGTCGCTACACGACTCGGTTTACGACCCCAGACAGCGACGAGGTCTTAACCGCCGCTGGCACCCACCTCTGGATCTTACACAAGCAGCCTGATGCTCAGTGGAAAGTAGCCCTAGTCACCTGGTAATGGTCTGGTTTAGCGAAGGCTGCTTCCTACAGGGCTGGTAGTTGTAGAGGCGTGGTTTGAGTTACCCCATTTTGTCGCTAAGGGACAGCCTGTAGGATAGCTGCTCAAACGAGCAGGCTGGGGAATGGTTAATGGGGTAGGTCAAACAGTAGCTCGATGTAGTTGCGGTAGTGGGCCAACTGCTGGGCCATCTGGGTCGGATCTTGTAGCACCCGCGTCATCACGAAGCCGCCTTCAAAGACGGAGACTAGGGCATCGGCTAACGAGGCGGCGGTGACGGGGCGGCATGGGGGATGCTGGGCGATCGCCCCCTCAAATTTGGCCCCCAGTCGCTGCCGCCACAGCAAAAATGACTCGGCTGAAATGGTGCGAATCTCGGAGGACAGATCCTCAAACTGGTAGACGTAGGAGGCAATCAGGCAGCCAGCGGTGGGGTCAGCTACCTGCTCAACTTCTTCTTGCAGTAGACCAATAAACCCTAAAATTTGCTGGAGCGGTTCGCGGCTGAGCTGTTCGGCCCGGGCCAGGGTGGCTTCTAGGTGGGCGGCATCGCGATCGCTGTAGCGCTGCACCAACGCCTGGGCCAGGTCGGCCTTGGTCTTGTAGTGGTAGAAAAAGGCCCCCTTGGTGATTTCAGCCTTGGCCAACACCATGTCAATGGAGGTACCCGCCAGCCCGTGGCCCATCACCAGAGCGTGGGCGGCATCGAGAATTTTTTCTTTAGTTTTTTCGCCACTGCGGGGCATGGGTTTGCCGGTGAACTTGATGTTGTCCATTTTACAGACTATTTAGTCTGTTTGGCGTCATACTAGTAAAATTTGGGCTAGTGGACACTGCCCGCCCGCTTTGAGGATCTTGCCATGGCCCCTCAACTGCTTTCCAGCAAGCCCCAGATCGATGCCATCTTTACGACCCCGCCGCTGGTGTCTACCGAGGAGTTTTGCTGGGGCGGCACCTACGTTGACTGCCGCTGGGAGCCACCGGGAGAAACGCCCATGAAGGTGGCGACCCCTTGGCATAGCATTGTGTTGTTTACCCAACTGCCGGATACAGCCTTGGCGGAGCGCTGGATCGATGGCCAGTTTAAGGTCGAGCCCGTGCATCCGGGGGACATTTTGGTGTTGCCTGCCCATGTGGGGCAGCGATCGCGCTGGAATGTGCCCGGCGAGTTTATGAGTTTGGCCTTTGAACCGGCGGTTTTAGGGCGATCGCTAGATGCCGCCGCCGATGGCACCACCGTTGAGCTGGTGCCCCACTTTGCCACCCAAGATTTGCTCGTGCTTCAGCTTGGGCTGGCCCTCAAACGGCAGCTTCAGTTGGGCAACATCGACAGCCTCTACGCCGAATCGCTCACCACGACCCTGGCGGTACACCTGCTGCAAACCTATGCCACCCGCCAGCCCATCCTCAAAACCTACTCCGACGGGCTTTCCCAGACCAAGCTCCGGCGCATTCTCGACTACATTCACGCCCACCTTGATACTGACCTGCGCCTCGCTACCCTGGCCGATCTGGCGGGCATGAGCGCCCACTATTTTTCGCAGTTGTTCAAGCAGTCCACGGGGTTGGCCCCCCACCAGTATGTGATCCGCTGCCGGGTGGAACGGGCCAAAACGCTGCTAGCCCAGCCCCATGCGCCCATTGCCGACATCGCCTACCAGGTGGGTTTTGCCCACCAGAGCCACCTCAACCGCCACTTTAAGCGGCTGGTGGGGGTCACACCGGGCCAGTGGCGGCGGAGTTAGCAAAACCCATCGGAAGTTTGTGCAACGGGGTGGAAGAAACGGCAAGACAGAGGGCGATCGCCCTCGTCATACTCAGGCTATGCGCTCAATTGGGAGAACCACCATGGCCTACATCGAAACCCACACTGACCCAATGGTAGTCAACGTTGGCCCCCACCATCCGTCGATGCACGGCTGCTTTCGCATTATGGTCACCCTCGACGGCGAAGACGTGGTGGACTGCGCACCCGTCATCGGCTACCTGCATCGAGGCATGGAAAAAATCGCCGAAGCCCGCACCTCGACCATGTTCATTCCCTACACCAGCCGATGGGACTACTACGGCGGCCTATTTAACGAGGCGGTAACGGTGAATGCCGTGGAAAAGCTGTCGGATATCGAGGTGCCCCGGCGGGCCAGCTACATTCGCGCCATTTTGCTGGAACTGACCCGGCTGGTCAACCATCTGCTGTGGGTTGGGCCATTTGTGATGGATATGGGGGCGCAGACGCTGTTTTTTTATAGCTTGCGCGATCGCGAACCGATCCTCGACCTGTTTGAGGCGGTCAGCGGCTACCGCATGGTCAACCACAACTACTTTCGCGTTGGGGGCGTGGCCGCTGACCTGCCCTACGGCTGGGTGGACAAATGTCAGGATTTTGTTGACTACCTGGCCCCCAAGCTCGACGAGTACGAGCGCCTAGTCACCGATAACCCCATCTTTCGCCGCCGCTGCGAGGGGCTGGGGGTGGTGAGCCAGGAGGAGGCGATCGCCTGGGGCTGCTCTGGCCCGATGCTGCGGGCCAGCGGCGTACAGTGGGATTTACGCAAAGTTGATCACTACGAATGCTACGACGACTTTGACTGGACAGTGGCCTGGGAAACCGAGGGCGACTGCCTGGCCCGCTACCGAGTGCGGCTCACCGAAATGCGCGAATCCTTAAGGATCATTCAACAGGCTCTCGACGGCCTGCCGGGCGGCCCCTGGGAAAATCTGGAGGCCAAGCGCCTGGCCGAGGGGCCAAAGTCGGAGTGGGATAGCTTCGACTACCAGTTCATTGCCAAAAAAATCGCCCCCACCTTCAAAATTCCCGCCGGGGAGCACTACGTGCGGGTGGAGTCGGGCCGGGGCGAGCTGGGCATCTTTCTGATCGGCAACGACAGTCCCATGCCCTGGCGCTGGAAGATTCGCCCCGCCGATTTCAACAACCTGCAGCTGCTGCCCTATCTGCTCCGGGGCCAAAAGGTGGCCGACATTTTTGTCATCCTGGGCAGCATTGATGTGGTGATGGGCTCGGTGGATCGCTAAAAGCCGTCGAAGCGGTAGCCGACGCCTGTGACCGTGGCAATGGCGCTGCTGTGGAATCCTAGTTTTTTACGCAGCGATCGCCTACCTCAACGGCAAAATCAGCCAGCACATTCAGCAAAACCCTACCTTTACCGATGTGTAGGTGCGCCTTACCCCGATCTGGTCAAAGACTACGGCCATGACTGCTGACCAGATCATGCCCGCAATAGGCCAAATTTAGCACCGCCCATGCTAACGCTGTAACCGCAATCCCTTTGATATAGGAGAAACCGATCATGGTGGCTCGGACAATCTCAACCCTGTTTGCTATGGATGAGCGCACCTGGCGTGGCCACGCCAACCCCTGGTGCTTTTGGACTCGACTTTCAACCATTCCCCTGCTGTTCTTAGCTATTTGGAGTCGAGTTTGGCTGGGCTGGGATGCTCTCTGGCTGGCCGCCGTCGCCCTGGGTTGGATATGGGTCAATGCCCGACTGTTTCCGCCGCCCAAGTCAACCCGCAACTGGATGTCTAAGGGCGTGTTTGGCGAACGGGTGTGGATTAACCGCTCTCAAGTCCCGATTCCGCCCCATCACCACGTTTTGCCCCAGATTTTAACGGCGGTTGCGGCCCTTGGTATGGGGCTGGGCTTTTGGGGGCTGTGGCAGCTCGATCTGCCCCTGACCCTAGTGGGCACGCTGCTGATTTTTGTTGGCAAACTTTGGTTTTTTGACCGCATGGTGTGGCTCTACGAAGACATGAAAGATGCCACCCCCGAGTACCAAAGCTGGCTCTATTGAACCTCTACCGCAGTCAGCGGCCCATGCGCCTGGGCTACCCAATCCACATCCACATGGACATTTTGGCGATCGCCGCCGCAGGGGACTGGCCGGGCGCTAAGCCATCACCGAATCAGGAGCCGATGGCTCAGTGCAGCTCGACATTGCCAGCCTGGAGCGAGCAATGGGGCGAGCGCTGTCTAGTTCTGAACAAGATAGCCTGCAACGCATTCAAGAGCGATCGCATCAGAACGCTTTTCTGATCGCCGGGATAACGAGCGCCATCGCCTCGTCCAACGCCATGAACGTTACAAAGCGTAATTTCAATGCGGTTGACGACTGATATTTGACCGATTAGCATACAGACTAGTTGGTATAAATAAAACGACCCTAGGAGGCTCCCATGACTGCCCATATTGCTCCCACCACCTTTGACCCTGCCAAAGCCGAAGCTTTTGCCGGCGAAATGCTGACGATGTTGAATCAGGGCGCTCTGTCGCTAATGATGTCGGTCGGCCACCGCACCGGTTTGTTTGATGCGATGGCCGATTTGCCCCCGGCCACCAGTCAGCAGATTGCTGACGTCGCCGGGCTGCAAGAGCGCTACGTGCGCGAATGGCTCAACGCCCTGACCGTGGGCCGGATTGTAGAGTATGATGCCGCTGTCAAAACGTACCGTCTGCCCGCTGAGCACGCGGCCTTTCTAACTCGTGCGGCCCAGTCTGATAACATGGCCACCTTCTTTCAGCACACGGTCGGCTTGGCCGCTGTGGAAGATGAGATTGTGGGCTGTTTTAAGGCTGGTGGCGGCGTGCCCTACTCCGCCTTTGGTCGCTTCCATGAAGTGATGGCCGAAGACAGTGGTCAAACCGTTGTAGCAGCGCTGGAAGACCACATTTTGCCCCTGGTGCCGGGGCTAATCGAGCGGCTCCAGCGGGGCATTGACGTGTTGGATGTGGGCTGCGGCAGCGGTCGAGCGATGAATAAGCTGGCGCGGCTGTTCCCAGCCAGTCGGTTTCGGGGCTATGACTTTTCGGCCCAGGCGATCGCCGTGGCTACCGCCGAAGCCCAGACCCACGGTCTCACCAATGTGGCGTTCCAGGTTAAAGACGTGACCGACCTCCAAGAGGCAGAACGCTACGACCTGATCACCACCTTCGACGCCATCCATGACCAGGCCCACCCCGATCGCGTGCTGCGCAACATCCACAACGCCCTGCGCCCCCACGGCCTGTACCTGATGCAGGATATTCGCGCCGCCAGCGAGGTTAGCGGCAATTTAGACCATCCCGTTGCGCCCTTTCTCTACACCGTGTCCTGTATGCACTGCATGACGGTGTCACTGGCTGAAGGGGGCATGGGCCTCGGCACCATGTGGGGTCGTGAAAAGGCGGCTGAAATGTTGGCTCAGGCGGGGTTTACCGCGATTGAGATGAAAGCCCTGCCCCACGACGTCATGAACGACTACTACGTGATTCGTAAGGGATAAAGCCATGTGTCAACTCTGTGGGTTAGTAGCCAGGCTGCCGAAGACGCGAGCGGCGTTCGGCAGCGATCGCCCTTGGCAACCCGGCCCTTCTACTCAAACCCTATCTAGCTGGGGTTCCCTGACCTTAGACCGGCCTCAGGCTTCCCCACCGGAAAATCAACGCCGCTAGAGGCTCTTCAGCAAGGTTGAACTTTGCTGAACTAAGGTTGAGCCGCCCCGATAAGGCTGGTCGGTATGGCCACATCCACAGACAGAGTCGTAGACAGAAATCGTCTTGTTTTGTTTAACTACTTCACCCCCTCAGGAGATAGTGCTATGACCGTTACCTTTGATCGCAATACTGTAAAAACCGCCCTGGACACAGACTACACCGCGATCGCCGCCAAAGTCGCCCAAACCCTCGTCCAAACCGTGCAGGCACGGGAGGCCCAGCCTGGAGTTCCTACCGACGAAATTTAATGCCTGCGCCGGGCTGGGCTGTTACCGCTGATCGTGCCCCGGCAGTATGGTGATCTGGGGCCAGGTTGCGCCCAGGCCATGGCCGTGGTCACAACACTGGCTGAGCACAACAGCTCTGCGGCTCAGCTCTACAGCTATAGCAGCGCAAGGACTAGTTAACCTGAGTTCGACAAGGAATAAAGTGCTGAAAGAAAGGCTGAGGGTTACGCTCAAAGTATCGAATTCTAAGCACCTCAGCCATGTCTTTGAGTTTAGCGCGCCTCGACCTGACCCAAATCTTCTGCGACGTTGACGACGTCTATCGTGAGTTTGAGCGGCTCTGTGAACAAGCTATCCCGCGACTGCCGTGCGACGGGCAGCCGAAAACCTATCAGTCTAGATTGAGCATCAGCGACGTGATGACTATCGTCATCGCCTTCCATGGCTCGGGCTACCGGACGTTTAAGGATTTTTACAACCAGAAGGTCTTGCCTGACTGGCGAGCCGCCTTTCCCAAGTTGGTGAGCTACGGACGGTTTATCGAACTGATGCCTTGGAGCTTTATGGCCCTAGTGAGTTTTCTAAACACGTGCTGTTTTGGCAAGGTCACCGGCATCAGTTTCATCGATTCCACCTCGGTAGCCGTCTGCCATAGTAAGCGTGCCAAGACTCACAAGACGTTCAAGGGCTTAGCAGGTTGGGGCAAATCGTCGGTGGGGTGGTACTTCGGCTTTAAGTTACACCTCATCATTAACGACCACGGTGAGTTGCTAGCCGTTGCCCTGACGTCGGGCAATACCGACGACCGCAAGCCCCTGCCCGAGATGACCAAAGATCTGGTCGGAAAGCTGTTTGGAGACCGAGGGTATATTTCGCAGGCGCTCTTTGAGGCGCTCTTTGAGCGGGGTCTAGAGCTGATTACCAAACGTCGCAAGACCATGAAAAATGCCCTGATACCCCTGCTCGATAAGCTCCTGCTGCGCAAACGCCCGATTATCGAGACGGTCAATGACCAACTCAAACACATCTGCCAGAACGTTCGCGAAGCGTGCCGAAGGCAAACATTCGCGGCACCGCAGTCCCTTCAATTTCCTCGTCAATCTGGTCTCGGGCCTGATCGCCTACGCCTACCACCCCGATAAGCCATCCTTAGGCATCCCAGATGATGAACTTAAAGCCCTGCCACAAGCCGCTTTTTAGCTGTCGAACTCAGGTCACCCCAATAATTTGATGGTGATGGATATGGCAAATCAGCAGCCCTTCAAAGTCATCATTTTGGCAGCGGTAGATGTAGTTCTGACATCTCGGTTCATCCAGTGGTGGAAAGGCCCAGGGAAAGTGGAAGCTTTGGTTTCTCTGGTGCAGGGATAGCAGTGTTTGGCAGTCTTCAGCAATCGGTTGGCGGATAAAAACGCGAGGATTTTGGGGCAATGGCATGGCAAGAGGGTTGGGTATCAATAGGAAAGGCGATCGCCATTAAAGACGGTACTTTACCAACGAACTTTACAAACGAGAAGGAGTCGGGAATGAAAGTAGAAAAAATCGCTGTTCTAGGGGCAGCTAGGCGTTAAGGGGAGAGCGTTTCCTAGAACAAACGATGATCGGAGCAAACTTTGGAATGGGTTGTCAAAACAGGGACACTGCTTTAAGAATTAGCTCCAGGGGAGAAAGTCGCGTTGAGGCAGCGGCGATCGGGTGATTAGTAGCGTATATCGCCCACAACATGAGGAGAACCGCCTTTTTGGTTCACACCTGACAAGCACCGTTGAATGACCAGAAAACTCTGCTAAAAACCGATCATGGACGGGATCGCGGGGAGCGGCTGTTAGCGTTATCACGACCGGAGCGACCCCGAGCACAACGGGAACCGTCCAATAGCTGTCTTCCCCAGCAGTGCTGAATCAAGCCTTTTGGACGGTAGATTCAGCCCCTGGCTCTGCCAGTCTGATCGGTACGTTGAGAAACTCAGCCGATCGCAGCTGAGGATAGACAAACTCCACATCGGCAGCGATCGCCTGAGCCTCGATTTCTACCTCGATCACCGCATGGCACTGAATTTGTCCAGTAGGAGAATTAACCTCTGTCGGTAACCGAATCGGGTGATCGGCGATCAGCATTGGCTGTGCTAAGGCTGGAGCAGTTATGAGGCCGCCCATGGGGGCGCTGAAGATAGTCGCGAATATGAGTGTCAGTCGGAATGGGTTCATGGTCTTTAAGCAATCAAAGGTTGGGTACCTACGATGACGGGCTGGAAATACCGATTATCTAAGCGCATCACCTGAACGAATCCTGCCTTCTCCATGAGCTGCGCCAGGTGATCGGGACGGATGGCGTAGTAGCGCGATCGCATGACATGGGTTTGTACCTGCTGCGTTTGTCGATCCTCCTCCAGGAAGTAGAACGCCAGGTCATACCAATCGCCATCAAAATCCCACACTTGAAACAACAAATAGCGCTTACCGCTCATTTCTCGCAGGCCGTAAGGTTTGACAATCCCTCGACCACGGGGTTCACGGTCGTAATCTCGCAGGGTAATCAGACAGCCACCGCCAGGTTTAATACAGTTGCGAAAAGCCTGCAAGGCCTGAAGAATTGCAGCGTCTGTGAGTAGGTGCGGGACTGAGTTATCGCAGGAAATTAAGGCATCAAAGGTTTCGGCATAGTGCTGATCAACCTGGCGCATATCGCAGACCGAAAAGGGAATGTTGAGCCTGCGTCGGTTAGCCTCCTGCCGAGCCAGGTGGATTTCCCCTGCTGACAAATCGGAGGCGGTGACCTGATACCCCAGCGCCGCCAGTCCCAAGGCCTGGGTGCCAATGCCGCAGGAGACATCCAGCACAGTTTTAACCTCAGTGCCCCAGTTTTGCTGAATTAAGTGGGATAACTGGTTAGCTTGCTGGGCAATGGCCGCATCCCAATCTTCATAGATGAGGGAATAGAAGGGAGCGAGGCGATCGTAAAAGTCATTCATCGGGATTTGCTGCTTGATAGAACTTTGACGATGACAAGGGCGAATGTGTCAATTCCTCGTTTCCTTTAGAACTCGAAATAGGGATTAAAGGGCACATCTGTATTGCCGTAATCGATGCCTAATTTGTGCAGTTCGGAAGTAATTTGGCTGCGGTGGTGAGTCTGATGGTTGAACAACTGGACGTAAAACAGACCCCGCGACAGGTGACGATGACGTTGGAGGCGATCGCTCCAAATCTTCAGCGTTTCATCCAGCCAGGGTTGCTCCAAAATTGCCGCCTCAGTCCGAAGCTGCTGATCAAATGCTTGACGCTCTCGCTTGAACTGGGTGTAGTCAGGAAACGGTAAGCCACGCGGATCAAAGTTGGCGAACTGCTGGGTATGAATCAGCTTGTGCAAGGCCAAATCCACATGAATGATGTGGTTTAAGGTATGCAGAATGGAGCCGAAGAACATGCCTCGGTCTTGGCTCAGCTCATGGCTCGCAAGCTGGTCGCAGCGGCTCAAGAGCTGCTCGTGTTGCCACTGGCTGTAGGCAGCCATCATTTGCACGTACTGGGGAGTAATCATGGCAAGGGGTTGAATTCGATTGCGGTCATAGAGGGGGCTGTCCCCCCACTGGATCGGGATGGGCCGGAACCACGCCCCTGGGAGCCCTGGTTGGCCACGTTGATCAAATGGCAGAAGCTGACACACTATGGGCTCTCCTTACAAATCACGTAGTAGTCGTTGACGGGGTCAAGATAAAGAAACGTTCTTCATCCGTTAGTTTCACTCTATCGAGCTGGCTACTATCTGTCGTTACAGTAAATCTCGGTATATTTCAGGTGATGGCTCAGGATATGACAGGATACAGCAATTACAAATAGCTTATGAACAGGGAAGAATAGAAGAAAGAGCGACAACGGTACCGAGCAGCCATGACTTCCCTTGAAAAGTTTATCCAAAGCAACCCTCCGGCTCAAGAACTGAAACGCGCCTTCAGCAATTCTCAGTATGAAGATCTTGCCCCACCTTGTTGACAATAGTATCAATAGAGGGCGTTGCGCAGTAGAGAATGATTTAAGCGAATACTGGAATCTGACGATGCTTGAGATAGTAGATGAGTAACCGGACTGATGTCGTTAGCATGTC
>NZ_JACSWB010000094.1 GCF_016888135.1 Leptolyngbya sp. CCY15150 | reverse complement strand
AAAACGAGCAGGTGTGTTTGCATGTGATTCGTCCCACTCGGGGCAAAACGGTGATCGATAGCGTCATGGATGGGCATCAACCGCAAATCTGGGTGTCAGACTTATTCAGTTCTCAAGCGGCTCATCCAGCGCTCGACTGGCACGTGTGTCTGGCCCATCAACTGCGCGATTGCCAGTATGCCATGGATGCAGGTGATGAGTTGTTTGCCCCACGGATGAAACGGTTGTTCCTCAAAGCCATTGCCCTGCAACGACGACGACATACCCTGGCTCCCTCAACCATTGAGCAGTATTGCGCTCGATTTCGCGGCTCACTGCGGGAGATTTTGAATCTCAAACCCAAATCGGTCGAGGGACAACGGTTGCTCAAACGCTATC
>NZ_JACSWB010000093.1 GCF_016888135.1 Leptolyngbya sp. CCY15150 | reverse complement strand
CCGCCGTGCCGGTATCACCGAGATCGCCCTCCAGCACCGAAGCATTGGAAATAGCGATCGCCGGTGGATTGTCATCATTGCCAATTGTCCCCGTCGCTTGGGTATCGTCCAGGGTGATTCCTGGAGTCTGGTTACTGAGAACCAGCGTAAAGGTTTCCGTGGGTTCATTGATGGCATCACCATTGACCGCGATGGTGATCAACTGCTGAGTGTTCCCCGGTGCAAAGGTCACCGTTCCGGTGAGAGCATCATAGTCATCCTCACCAATCGCCCCATTGCCGCCCGCAATAGCGCTGCCATTCTGGGTGGT
>NZ_JACSWB010000092.1 GCF_016888135.1 Leptolyngbya sp. CCY15150 | reverse complement strand
CCAAGCAACGGAGTCTGAGAGCCGCCGCTTAATCCCAAACAACTACAGATACAGTTGACTGGCAGCGACTTCTCTCCTATTTCCGATAAAGTCTAATTCATCAGACGGAAATTCTAGTCGAGGAAATTGGTTAAAGGCAATATCCCAAGCGGTTGCCAAGCAGGGCGGCTTGAGTAATGAGCCGTACAACAGCCAGAGGGAGGCCGGATCTTCTAGACATGGATCGTAGCCTTGATCGCCTAATACATGTTGACCAAAGGAGGTAGCGGTGAGAGTGCGATCGCTTTCCTCTAGCACATGCAAGGCCATACACCAATATCGCATGGAACGCACCATATTTTTCCCAACGCCCAGGCGATGGGGGCATCGTCGCGCATAACAATCTGGGGATCGGTGTGGGCCTTGTCATATCCTTTCTTCAAGCAACCAACGTGGGGATGAAAGGTTTTGTGGCGGGCAAACATGGCAGTAGGTTTAGTATCAGGTGGCATCAGGGGTGAAATGGGCGAAGGGGTAGGCAGGGGCGATCGGGTGCGCCATGGTCAAGGGTGATGCGTTGATAATCACGACATAAAATGGGCATCTAAAAGTGGGCATCTATCTGTCAAGGTTGAAATTACGGGATAATCATGTAGAGATGTTGGCATGACTATCGTCCGTCACCCAGCTTGACAGTATCTGTTTGATCCTGTGGGTCGACAGTTGCGATCGCTGAGGTCAGGGTGAAATCTACGCACGTTACCATGCCACAGTTTCGATGGCAAATGCTGAAGACGTGAATCTTTATTACATTTTCTACAGCTTGTGACCTAAATTGCCGGTATTTGAACGTTGAGGGCTCGGGAGCGATCGCGCCCTTATCCCCAATGGTTTACCACTCTAGAGGATTGGGCACATACTCGATGATGGGGTCATCTTTCAATCGGCAAGTTGAACAACAAAGTTTTGAAGAGGTGTTAGGGCAAAGATGACTGTGGGAATTCTTACTCTAGGGATGTTCCTAGGTAGGATGCAGCCTTGTGTCTAAGGGTCATGTGATTTTTGAGTGGGGAGCCATGCGATCGATTTCGGAGCTGATCGAGTTTTTGGATCAAACAATGTCCATGACGGCAGTGTATCAGCCAGTCGTTATTCTGCATCTGCTGACTCGGAATGGGATAGCAAGTCGAAAGGAGCTGGCACGCGCCCTTGGCGGCTACGATCGCTCAGATATCAGCGAGTGGGACAAGATTTTGATGGATAATCCCAAACGCTGGTTAGTCGGCAAACACGAAATTCTGAGTTATCACAAGGACAGCCAAAATTTTTCTTTAAATGTTGACCTCAGCGATCGCCCCGGAGTTGACCAAGCAATTAAGCTCTGCGTCGAGAAAATTACGGACTGGATTAGTCGAGCCATCGAACGCAATTCCCTAGACGAAGCAGAAATTCTCCGGCTATACCAAGTTTTGGACAGCGCTCGGCATGGTGGATATGATCAAGAAGCAGACGTTGATAGTGAAACAGATGAGTTTGCCATGGCAGTATCCGTACAGCTTTTGCATCAAGACTATCCTGATCAGCCCATTACCCAGCAACCCCACGATACTCTAGGGTTCGATATTCTAGTGGGCACTGTTCAGGCACCCATCGCTTATGTGAACGTTAAGGCAACACCGGCCCTAATGCCAACGATTGCCTTGAGCGAGGGAGAGCGACAATTTTCCATCGAACAATCTGATAAATTTATAGTAATGGTTATTTATGCCATCAACCTTGCTGCTCATGCCTACCGTGTTGCTCGCCATACTGGAGCCATTCAGCCTCAAACGAATGTTTTAGTGCCAACGCGGTGGAAATTAATGCTGTCTGAATCTAGCTAAGTGCGGCAGATTTGGGTAGAGTAATACAGATGTTTTGATTCTCTGAATTTAGTTAGAGAGTTTGTACAATTAGGATAGGCATGGCTCAATCAGCAGTTCGACACATTCTTGGATTATCCGGCGGCAAGGACAGCACAGCCCTCGCTATTTTGCTTCATCAAGACATTCCAGAGATGGAGTACTTTTTCTGTGATACCCATAAGGAACTGCCGGAAACCTACGAATACCTTGACCGAATTAAGGCTCGTCTAGGTATCAAAATACACTATCTCAGTGCAGCTCAGGGATTTGATTATTGGCTGGATATTTATGGTGGATATCTCCCCTCACCCAGAAGCCGATGGTGTACTAGGCAAATGAAAATTAAACCCCTAGAGCAGTTTGTAGGGGAAGATGCTGCCATCAGTTATGTTGGAATTCGGGCGGATGAGGATCGAGATGGCTATATTTCTACTAAGCCGAATATTCAGCCGGTATTTCCGTTTAAGGAGCAAGGTCTAGTCAAGCAGGATATTCTCGATCTTCTAGAAGATAGCGGTATTGGTCTGCCAGACTACTATCGTTGGCGGAGTCGATCAGGATGCTTCTTTTGTTTCTTCCAGAGAAAATATGAGTGGGTGAAGCTGGCGAAAGAGCATCCTGATTTGTTTGCTGAAGCTGTGCGCTATGAGCAGGAACACAAGGATGGGCGGCAGTATACCTGGACAGATGGTGAAACCTTGCTAGAACTGCTTGCGCGCGAAGAAGACATCATAGCTCACCATGAAAAATCGGTCGCTCAGCAAAAAGCAGCTCCCAATGGTCAATCGCTATCGCTCGTAGATATTTTAGATGACTTGTTTGATGAGGAAGTGGATGGCTTACCTTGTTTAGCTTGTCATCTATAGGTCATCAGCCATATAAGGGTTTTGTTCATGCCACAACTACAGCTCAGCTTTAATGCATCATTTGCACTGAAAAAGGAAGACTTGCTCAAAATCCTACGCGTAGCAGCAGATGAAGAAGGTTTAGCTTTTCCACTTTCAGATTTAATGACTAAAACAGGATTGGGGAACAAGAAGGTTGGCCCAATGAAAAGCTGGGCAATTCGAGCTGGACTAGTGCAAGGACATACCCTAAGTCCTGAAGGGCAGCTCATTCTAGAGCGAGATCCCTATTTGATCAGTCCCCTCACAGATTGGTTCATGCACGCCCATCTCAGCCTAGCTGGGCACGGTTTTGCTGCTTCTCCTAACCAGCCTGCCGACTGGGGCGGTTGGCCTTGGCTTGTCTACCACTATGCCCCGCTCCATGCTCAGTTCACCCTTGACGACCTGGTGCAATACAGCAGCGCTGTCTTTGCTGACGATACGCCCAAAGTCCTGACCAAAAACTTTAAGCTACTTCTCCGCACCTACACCGACTCGACGGCCCTGTCTGCCATTCGATGGCTCACCCTGAATGGCACAACCTACACTACCGGCGACGTTCAACTGCCTTCTCCCTACCTCATAGGCTATATTCTCGCCAAACTCTGGGAGCGTGACTACCCCGACGATACCTCCATCCTCACCAAAACCTTGCTCGACCAACCCTTTGGCCTAGCTGCCCTGCTTGGTCTTTCCAATACCCAACTGCAAACCCAGCTCGATACCCTCGAAACCTACGCCATCCTCGAACAACGCCGAGAGGTGCCCCCCTTCCAACTGGTGCGCCGCTGGCTCTCTCCCCTCGACCTTCTTGACAAAGCCTACGCAGGAGCCTAGCTATGGCGATCGCCCTCGACCAATTTCCTCGCCTAAGTACTGCCCGCCCAGCCAACCAAGCTCATCTATTGCTATGGGATACTCCCACGGAGTCTGACCTTAGTCAGCTTGCTTTTTTCAACAATGCTCAGCGGATTAACTATCGCGATGATCTGCTAGCCCGTATCGATCCAGGCGATCGCTTCCTCACCCTTCATCACTACCCTGAACGGGAGCTAGAGGCCATCAAAATGATCTGTACCCGTGCCCAAAAACCCATGGTGTTGCTGGAAGGCCTCGATTGCCTGATCACCTATCTCCGCACCCAGCCCCAAGGCCGCGTCACCCTGTTTTGGAGCACCCTCGAAAAAACCCGCAAACTCGACGCCCTGCTTTGGATCCTATTGCCCATCCAACTCGCACCGCCTAGCTGGCCAAGCGATCGCCTTCACACCCTTGCTGCTGTCTAATCCTTCAATCCTTCTGCCCCTTACCCACGACTGTGCCTAGGTAATCCATCATGCGTCTGAACCAGATTGTTGAAGTTAACCAAACCGGTGTCCTGCGGAGTTCAGTTAACTTGGATATGGTGAACAACCCAGAGGACAACCGTGATCTCTGTAGGGGCTTCATCTTCAACTACAACCATCAACAGCCTCAAGCCTCCACCGTTGGTATTCTCAGCCGGTTGCGCGATAGCTACCGCAGCCGCAATGAGTCCAACATTCATCTGATGGTTCAGCAGTATGGCAAAGGCAAATCTCACTTTGCAGTGGCGATCGCCAATTTTTTTGGCAAGGCCCATGAATCGGCTGAAGTTCAGGGGGTGTTAGACCAAGTCAAACAAGCTGTCTCAGGTCAATCAGACGGATTGATCGAAGGCCTTCAGGCGTTTAAGAAAAGCCGCCGCTTTTTGGTCATTTGCCTGCGGGGGGATTTGGGGGGTGATCTACGCAAACAATTTCTCCAAGCGGTTAATCAAACTCTAGATGCTGAACACGTTGGGGATGGAGCGATCGCTCGCCACATTTGCGGTAAACCCTTACAGTTTCTAGAACGTCTCAATCCTGCAGACGTCAAACGGGCCAACGATTACCTGTATGCTATCCAACATCCTGATGGCGACATCAAAAACCTGACTAACCTGCTGCGCAATAACAACACCAGCGCTATCCGTGCCGTGAAACAGGTTGCAGAACATTTGCTCGGCATCGTCCCCGACTTTCAAGACAGCATCGACATTGAAGCAATTCTGAGTGACCTTATTACCACCCTCTGTACTGGTGAAAATGCTGTCTTCGGAGGTATTCTCATTCTATTTGATGAACTCTACTACTACCTAAAAGACTGGGCCAATGACGAAATTGGTGCCGGCGGCACCGCCTTGCAGAACATCACCAACATTTGCGAAAACTACAAAGGTAAAATTGCCCTGCTTGGCTTCAGTCAAACTAGCCTGCAAAGCGAGCTGGGTATTTCGGCCAATACCCTAGAATCCTATCGCAAACTATCTACTCGCCTCGCTCCTCGGGATGCAACCTACACCCCCGCCTCCAGCCTAGAACTTGTCATCGATAGCTTGCTGGTGCAAAAACAAGGCACAGACCTTTGGCAACAGTTTACCCAACGCTGGCAAGAAACGCTAGTCGGTGAAGCCCGCGCCGCCTATGAGACCTACATTCCCGCCTACAAAGCCCGGGGCTGGTCCTTCCCTGATTTCTGCAAACACCTGTCCTTGGGATGCTTTCCCCTGCACCCCATCACCGCCTACCTCTTAGCCAATCTACCCTTCAGCCAAGATCGCTCCGCCATCGAATTCCTGCGCGGCGCTGTCACTCAGATTATCCAAGAGCAACCCGTTGAAGTTGAGGGACGGCTGAACTTCATCTACCCCGTGACTCTCGTCGAAGCCTTCCTCGACAACTTTGAAAACCAGGGTAACTTCCACGCCTACCAAGAGGCTCGCCATACCGTCCTCAATTCCGACAACCCCGACGAGCTGCTAACCCTCAACGCTCTTTTGCTCTACCATGCCAGTGGCGGCAGTCTTACAAAACGCGACAACCACCCCCACGAAGATATCCTCAGCCGTCTGACCGGGCTATCGCCGCTCAAGCAAAAAGAGGCGCTGCACGTCCTTACGGAAGTACGCCAACTGATCTACTACCAGGCGGCTACCCGAACCTATATCTTTTTCCCCGGTAAGAATCCCAATGCTCTAGAAGACAAAATCAACGATATTGTGCGAGATAAAACCTCCACGGTTGACAGCCTCGTGCAATATAGTCGGGGTCAAGTTTCCCGATTTTTACAAAGCTCCACCTGTATGGCCCGTGAGTTTGTCCACACCCACAAGCAAGTGGGTGATGACTGGCAATTTGTTCATCGCTTTTATACGATTGATGGTCTACGGCGCGCCCTTTCCAGCTCGTTGAAGATGGAAAAAGTGAGCGATCGCGGCATATTGGCCTACGTCTTGGCTCGTAGCGTTGAGGAGCTGGAAGAGTTCCGCCGCACCGTTGACAAAGACCTAGAGCGATCGCCCAATCGACATCAGGTAGCGATCGCCATTCCCACCGAGCCGGTTGGAGACCTGGATCGCATCCTCCTGAAGCTTCAGACCCTCGAACAACAGGAACCTGAAGAACGCCGTTTTGCGGGCGAAGCCTACACCCAATTAATCAAGCGCTGGCGAGATCACCTCGACATTACTCTCAAGCGCATGGTTCAGTCCCGCAGTTGTAGCTTCCATTCCATTACGCAACACAAAGTGCCCACGCAGCAAGCCACCGATCCCAACTTTGTCATCAGTGCATTATTAACCGAGCGATATTCCTTCGTTCCACCCATTAACAGCATTGATAAGCTGCGAACGGGTCATGCTACTGGCTCCAAGGTGACTGGTTTTATTGCTAAACAATTATTCAATGGATCCCTCGGCGTCAATAGTCTTCCCAGTGAATCAACCTACCAAACGATTCTAGATGAGGTATTTTGCACAAGCTGGAAATTGTTTCGTAAGACCTCCAGCGACTATAAACTTCAGGTTCCCACTGAGACCAAGGTGCGAACAGCCTGGGATAAGATTTCTGACATGACCCAGCTCAATGGACAGGTAGAACGTACCATCACTCTCAACGATCTGTGGCTAGTCCTGTCCAGTGCGCCCTATGGTTACAACGAATATACCTTTACCGTACTCCTGGCTGGTTGGCTGGCCTACCATCGTCGTGAGGTTACACTGCGCGGCTCCAAGGTCGTCAAACCCAGACGAAATCAGCCCTCCACCATTATCACCCAGGCTTTGAAGGAATGGGCTAGTACGGATATCTTAGATAAACCCAAACTCTTTGTGGCAGAGTGGATTGAGAAAGGCAACAGCACAAAACTAATTCGCCGTGAGACGCTTAAGATCCCGGAACTGCCAACATCATCCATGGCCTATGACCAGGCTCAGGAGTATCTGATCCAGGCCCAACGCTTCCTAGATTCGTCTGAAGCGGATGAATCAGAGCTTAGAAAGGTGCGGCAAACGGTGCAGCTCGTTACCACAGAGGTTGGCAGAATCGACCAGTGGTTTACCCCTGTAGAAAAGGCTGAGGCCTTGAACGATGCGACGTCCCTCCTAGACTTAATTCATGCCTACACGACCCTGTTCCAAACCATGCCATCCCCACGGCTTGAAGCCGAGGTCATTTCTGTCCATCCCAGCGCCGCTCAGAGCGATCGCCAACAGAATGTCCAAAATCTAGTGCGCGATCGCCTAGAGCATCAAATTACCGCCCTTTGCCAGCAAGCGAAGACCCTCACCGATCTAGATAGCTGTAAAACCTATCGTCACAGAGTGCATGACACCATCAAGGCACTGAAAAAAGCGCCCCATAGTCCCCCCCATTTTGTTGAACAGTTGCAGGCCGCTGATCAACTGGCTCAGACAACCAGCCAGCAGATTGAGACGACCCAACGTTTACAAAGCCAGCTACAGCAGGTGCAAACCTTGGCGCGGCAATTGGGCAGTCAGTTCAGCCAGCAGGACTATACCCAAACCCAAGCCCAGATTCAGCACCTGTTGACTACCCTCCCTGCCGATACCGAGCCTGGCCGAGAAGCTCGCCAGATGGTGCAAGATTTGGAGCTGCTTCATAAGGAGCTGATTCAACAAATCGACGCTTGGGAAGAGCGGGAAACCAGTGCAGCGGCTTCTGCATCGGTGATCAACCTGATTGAGGAAATCAATCAACAGCGCATTCGCTTTACTGAGCCAGCTGATGTGCAGCGGGTACAGGTCTTGCTTGATAAACTAAAAGCTAAGGTATCTGCTGTTCAAGCTCAAGATGATGCGGCTAAGCTGCTTCAACAAGAATTATCGACTACTCTGACCAATGCCCAGCAAAAACTCCAGCGTTTGCGTGATCTACCGTTCACAAAAATTGCCGAGATCTTTCAAGTCTACCAAGACCTGATCAGCATCCACTTTCCGGATACCCTAGGGCGATCCGACGCAGTCCAGCAGGCCCATGCCCAACTGCAAGACTTCAAGCAGCGGGGGCGATCGCTCCTCAGCAGTCGATTTCAAGATATTTGCGATCGTAAAATTACTACCCTCAAGGATGCTCAGCATCTTGGTGATCTGCTTCAGCAGGCTGGCACTCTTGTCAGTTCCTCAGATGAATTCGCAGACATTGCCGCTAGCGTTGATGCGTCTCAGCAGCTTTTAGTAAGCCGTCGCACAGAAATTGAACAGCAGCTTAAGGAGCGTAAGGCACGGGAGGAAGACCTGAAAATCATGCAGCAGATTCGCCAATATCAATCGGAGCGGATGAGTACTCTAGCTCTGTGTGAAGATGCTATGGCTGCTGTCAATAGCCTCTACGCTACCCTACACCAGCCAACGGTCTACGGCAGTGAAGTGGAGCAGATTCGCCAACTACTCACCCAGCGCATAGCGGATAATCAGCAGCGTCTGCAATCTATCCGCGATCGCCTAGCGTCGCTAGAAACGCTTAAGGATCTGGAGCTACTCCAGGCTGACTATGCCCGTCTAGAGCTAGCCTTTCACCAATCGTCCCTCGCCGATGATTATCAGCAGCTTGCTCCCCAAATCCAAGCCCTGCGCGCCGATCTTGAGACATTGCATAACTTAGAGATGCAGTATCAAGCTAGTGGAGCGATCGCTGACTGTCAAGACTTGATCGATCAGCTTGGGGATATACAGGTATCACTCCATGACCTAGGGCGCTTCCAAGGAGCCTTGACCCATCTGGAAACTAAGCTCAAGAAAAAAATTCAATCCTATCTTCAAGGTCTCAATAAGCTAGAGCAACGCCTGTCACGCACAGAAACCGTTGCTGAAGCCCAAGCGGTACAAGAGGCTCTGCTCCAGCAGGCTCAATGCTATACGGCCTCTGAGGAGAACCATCGCTATCAGGCTCTTGTTGCTGATAGTAAGCTGGTGATTGAATTCCTGCAGCAGACTGAGTCTATGAACACGAGTACCCTTGAGGCTTGTAGTGAACGAATTCAATGGCTCATGGACTGGAAAAATGCTATTCCTAATCTTTCTTCAGCTTTGAGCGATCGCCTTCAAACGGTGCTCGACGATCTCACTAGCCGACAGCAATTACTACGTCAAGAGCGCATCGAGCAAGCAGAAGCTTGGCTGAAAGATCTGGGGCAACGGGCAGGGCAGGCTGACCGCCTAACGGCTCAAGACCCCAAACGTCTAGATGTCTTTCGCGATATCCAAGACAGCATTCATCATGAACACCATCAATATACAGCATACCTTACATCGGATAAGAAAAAGACCATCACCTACATTGAACATCAATGTCGTACGGAATTGCAGAAAAGTGAGTCCCATCAAATTATTATGCGCTTTAGGCAGTTGCCTCGACCGCAACGCCAGCAGCTCTATCAACAGTTAGCCCAGTTTCTAGATGCTCCGGATGCTCCGGATGGAGGTGTATGATGGCTAAGGTGACTGCCATTGGGCAACCCGTTAATAATGCTGAGCGTGACGTTATTTTCTATTTACGAAATAACTTACCCGACACTTTTGAGATCCTTCACAACCTAGAAATTTGTCAAGGCAAGGAAGTCTTTGAATTAGATCTGGTGGTGATTGCTCCCCACTGCGTCTTTGTCGTGGATATTAAGGGCACCTGCGGGCGGATTGATATCTATGGCTCTAAGTGGCACCCTCAGGAGCGATCGCCCTATCCATCTCCCGTTGCTCTCTTACGCAAACATGCCAAAGGGATTAAAGCCCTAATTCGTGATGCTAACTACGCCAAGCCAGAGCTAAGTAAGGTGCATGTTCAACCGTTGGCTATTCTAACAGCCAGTGACATTTTGATTGCCGACCATACAGGAACTGACGAACCCTACATCACTTACGCTGATCAACGATGTCTCAATTATCTTCAAAGCCACGACTTTATTCCCAACCATCGTAATGCTGATTTACGAGGCATGATCGGTACCATCCGGCAAGCAATTATCGGTAAGTCGGCTCCTCGTAGTCCACGCCCCTGCTATCGTGACTGGCAGGTGATCGAGACCCTGGGTCGCACCCAAGACTATACAGAGTATCGAGCTTACAAGATCTTTTCTCAGGATATTGTAGTTCGTTTGAAGGTCTATCAGGTGGATCCCTACATGGGTAAGCATGAACGGCAAGATGCTCGTCGCCTGATCAGCAATGCCTACCAATCCCTCATGCGAGTGCCGCCCCACCCCAATATTTTGGGCGCGATTGATTTCTTTACCACCTCAGATGAAGACTGTTATGTGTTAGTTACTCACGACCTAGAGGGGCGATCGCTGCGTCAGCATATTCAAGACCAAGACTTGACTGAGGCTGAACGATGGAACATAATCCAATCGATTCTGTCTGCCCTCAACCATGCTCACCAAGCAACGATTGTCCACCGGAACATTACCCCAGATACTATCCTGATTAGCTCAGACGGCATCCCCTATTTAGCCGGGTTTGACTATGCCCGCATTCAGCATCGCAACAGCACGATTGCCGGAGACATTGCAGAGGCGATCGCCGATAATAGTCTGTACCAATCTCTTGAATGTTATCGTAACCCAGCGGCAGCCAGCCCCCAATCAGACCTATGTTCTGCAGGATTAGTGTTTTATGAACTGCTCACCGGTCGCCCAGCTTTCAGCAGTCCTGAAGAGATGTGCGATCGCGCCGCTCAATTTTCCATGCTGCCCTCCGATCTCAACCCAGCACTATCGGCAGAGCTAGATACCTGGCTGCAAACCCTCTGTGCTCTTGATCCTCAATCTCGCTATGGAACGGCAGAGCAGGCTCAGCTTGCCCTGAGCGCGATCTTAACTAGGGATATGCCAGTTCAGCCCGCACCATTACCAGCAGCCCAGTCTGCGCCACCATCGATAGATCTTGAGAATTTGCCCGTTGATACAGTTTTGAACGATCGCTATCGTATTCTAGAGCGTCTAGGCCAGCCGGGCAGTTTTGCGGTTGCTTATAAGATATGGGAAACCTGGGCGAAAAAGACCTGTGTCCTAAAGCTCATCACCCGCGATCGCTATTCCTGTGAAGGGCGTCTAATGCAGGAGTATCAGATTCTGAGCAGGCTGCCTGAGCATCCTTCCATTGTCGCGGCTGTTTGGGCTGACAAACTCAAGGATGGCACCCCCTTTATTGTCTTAGACTTTGTGGATGGTCAAAGTTTAGAAGCAGCGATCGCTTCTGCTCCCCTTTCCCTCGAAACCGCCTATCAGATTGCCCAAGCTATTTTAGAGGGCGTTCATCATATTCATCAGCATGATATCTATCACCAAGATATTAAACCTGCCAATATTCTCCTGATTGATCAGGGCATCAAACTGATTGATTTTAACGTAGCAGTTTTAGCCCAAGATCCAGATGCTATCAATGCAGGTACCCGTCGGTATATGCCTCCAGATTTATTCAATAAGCCTTGCTTATCCGAAGCAGAGCGCATCGATCGCGATCTTTATGGCGTAGGTTTAGTGCTTTATGAATGTCTCACAGGCCGTTATCCATTTCCTACCGATGAGCCACCCCTAGGACAGGTAGCAGCAGCACCCACGGACTTAGATGGGTGCCATACCCTAGATCCAGCCTGGAATGTGGTATTACTACGGGCGATCGCCCCCAAGCATAGCGATCGCTTCACAAGTGCAGCAGCATTCCTCGCGGCTCTCCCCTCGCTGACTCAGAAACCTCTCGTTGTTCAAGAGAAAGGGAGCATGGATTTAGATACCGCGATCGTGGAGTCTAGCCAGGCTGCACCTTCTCCACCTCCTAAGATATCCCCTGAACCTCGCCTCGATCCTGCACCACTGCCAGTCTCGTTGGTGACCGATCACCCAATTATCCTCGATCCTAGCAACGTCTATCCTGTACCTGCTGGACATATATCTATTCGTACGGAAGTTGAATGGTTACAACATCTTGGCAGGCATCATGCTCCCTGCTGGGTCAGTGGTCAGCGATTGTGCCATTGGGCAGAAGACTGGCTGCGCGTTTGGAACCAAATGCATCGAGTCACGATCCAAGCCTCGCCACGCTCACGATTGGAGCAATGGCTGGCTGGGATTGCTATTCCTAATGATTGGAACGATGCCAAAGTTCTATCCTTAGTGGTAAGGTTGGATGCTTACCCTGACGAGGATGCCATTGCGAGTGTCTTGGCAAGCCAAACTAAAAGCGATCCCGTTCTATGGTACCCTGAACCATCAAGAGAACATCTTGCCCAGTGGCTGACTGTGGCAGTTCCCTCTGACCTGCAACCCCTGGAACAAGCATGGTGCCAGGCATTACCGCCAGGCGACTGGACATCTTTCTACCAGCCAGATCATAAACTCGACATATTACGGCAATGGCTTGGTTTACAAGAGCCTTCACTGCCCATCCTGGGCAACTATCCTCATCCTATTCCATCCATCATTCAGGCAGAATTTGAGCAGTTTTGGCAACAGCGACTCTACCGCAATCACGCTCAAGATCTAGACAATCTTGACCTTGCCAGAATATCTGGGGGCGATCGCGTAGCAGAGCTAGCATTTACTATACTGATCCAGCGACCTCAATGGATTACCCGCGATCGCACCCACAGATTATTTCGCTATCTTACCTCAGATCAGCGCCGCAGCTTAGACGCTCATCAAGCCTATCCTCTGCCAACACCGCTACCTCTAGAAGCGTCTCCTGAAGAAACACTTCAATGGGTTACAGCGCAATACTTGCCTTTCCGTCAATGGGAAATTATTTCAAAACAGCCGCCCATCGATCAACAAGACAGTATTGCTTTGGCGGAAAGCTTTGTTAACTGGATTCTAGAGCATTATCCAACCTTAAAAGAAGATCCGGTTGAAACCTCTCACCTAAATTATCATGCAGGGTATCAGGCTCAGGAGCAAGCTTTACAGCATCCAGTTCTTTGGGTTGTGATTGATGGGTTAGGATGGTTAGATCATCAAGATTTGATTAGATATTTAACTGACTCTAATACCTTAAGGTTAGAAACAGAACCTCAGCCATTATTTAGTATTCTGCCCACCAAAACAGAGTATGCCAAGTGGAGTCTCTACAGCCAGCGATTGCCCAATCGAGCAGCCCCTATGGTTCAGGCTGCGCAAGGATTCAACGTCAAGTCTGGTAAGCGCTACACAGATGCTCAGCTTGACCAACTCTACAAAGACTTGCGGCGACGAAACTATCAGCTCTATTGCTGGGATACAACAGAGTTCGATGCTATGTTCCATCATCACACTGACTGGTTCAGTCTTTATAGCAAAGAGCGATCGCTGAAGCTAAAGATAATTGCTGAGCGGATTCATCATTGTTTAGATGAATATCCAGACCCTGACGCGCTAAGAATTGTGATTGCCAGTGATCATGGTCAAATGATGGGCATCACGCCTCAGATGTCTAACCCTCCTCCTGGGTTAACTCTGCAAGGACGGATGGCATTGGGTGCGACGGATGATCCACGTTTTGTGGTGCTGGAGAGCGATCGCTTTGCCGTGCCAGAACATGTTAGCGTAGTTCGAGGAGCGGGTAGTCTTAATGCCTATAGCTACACCACAAATCAAGGTGTGATTGGCTCCCACGGCGGTCTATTTCCTGAGGAGGTGATTGTTGGATATTCTATCCTACGGCGTCAAATTCAGCGTTCTGCTGTCTTGGTGCATGCATCAGGCACTAGTCATGGTCATCTGAACGATCGTCTATCTATCACCATTCAGAATACCAATTCTGTTTCTTTAAGCAATCTTTGTCTCCATATCCAAGAGATTCCTGAATTGTCCCATGGGTATTATCTGGATGAATACATCTCATGGATTGCCCAGGGTGGTACAGTAACGGTAGATATCCCCTTGCCACATTCCATCACGATGTCTGACAATCATCAAGAGAACCATGTTCATCTTTCCCTACAAGGGCACTTAAGCTTTCAATATGCTGGTACGGGAGAAATGGGGTCAGCTATCCTAGATCCAGATTCACACCTGACAATTCAGAGAATGTTTACTAGCGGGTTTGAAATTGATGACTTCCTCTAATCTTCAGTCCTATGACAGCGATCGCGTTCGCCAAGTGTTTAGAGCCTTGAGCATTGACAAAACCCGCTTACCCTCCAGCGGACTAACAGGGGCAGGAGTCCCGAGCTTTGTAGCAGAGTGGCTACTAGACAAAATCATTCCAGGGAATGGGCCATTATCTACCCAAGAATCAGACAAAATCCACGACTTCGTCCGCAAAGCATTTCCACGGAAAGATGATCGTAACGTAATTTCATTTAAATTAACCCAGGGTGAAGTATGTAAAATCATTGCCCTTTTACAGGTCAGGGTACGGCTAGAACGAGGTAAAGGAGAAATTCCAGATCCATTTGCAACTATTCCTGTGTTGAATCTTACTGAGTGCTCTATTTCTACTGATTTAATTGAACGCTATGAAGCGCTACTGCGCCAGGGAGTTTGGGGTAAGATATCTCTAGGCTTGTTAAGTGATGGCACACCAGAGGTTATTGACTTTGATCCGTTCCAATGTTCTAAAGTAGATTTGACAGCTTATGCAGACTGTCGCGATCGCTTCAGCAGTCAAGAATGGCGAGATCTAATGCTCTGTTCTATGGGCTATAACCCCGAGCACTTAGCCTATAACCATCATGCAAAGACTTGGATGTTAGCCCGCCTCTTACCATTAGTTGAATCTAACTTTCACGTGATGGAACTCGCTCCCAAGGGAACAGGCAAAAGCTATGTATTTGAAAATATTAGTAACAAAGTTGCTTTGGTGAGCGGTGGAAAAGTAACCCCTGCTCAACTTTTCATCAACGGGAGAACGAAAGAGGTAGGATTACTAGGGCGTCATGATGTTGTTGTTCTCGACGAGGTTCAAAGTCTGACGTTTGATAACCCCAGTGAGGTGATTGGGCCACTTAAAAACTACTTAGCTAGTGGCCGCTATAATCGCTCAGGCTTCTCGGATATCAGTAGTGATTGTTCTCTAGTCATGCTAGCCAACATTGAACTTGATGCCGATCTACGTCCTCGACATCCCAATCATTTAGTGGCTAATCTCCCAGACTTTTTTAGTGAAACAGCATTTCTCGATCGTTTTGCAGGGATTATCCCAGGCTGGGAGATCCCAAAATTTAACCGAGACATGGTTGCTTTCCAGACCGGACTCAAGATGGACTTTTTTGGAGAAGCCCTGCTGAGCCTCCGTCAAGATAACCGCTATCAATCCTATGCACAACAACATACTCTTTTCGATGGTACTGCAACTGTTCGTGATCAAAATGCTATTTTAAAGTCTGCAGCTGGTTTTCTCAAAATTCTTTATCCTCACCTGAAGCTGACGGTGATGGACTATGAACGAGACTGTTTAGAGCCCGCACGTCAACT
Organism: Leptolyngbya sp. CCY15150; assembly: GCF_016888135.1. Lineage (NCBI taxonomy): Bacteria > Bacillati > Cyanobacteriota > Cyanophyceae > Leptolyngbyales > Leptolyngbyaceae > Leptolyngbya > Leptolyngbya sp. CCY15150. Next base: position 532 of record NZ_JACSWB010000092.1, on the reverse strand, counting down.
TCGTCAATGGATTCGTAACTCTCTCTTCCACCTAGATGATGAATTTCGTCAATATGGTCCTGAAATTAGAATAGGATCACGCTAGTCAAGCTAAACTGAATCCCACGACTACGAAATCCTATCCTATTTATCTGGATTATCGTCTTACAACTCCTGTAGATCCACGCGTTGCCCATTGCATACATCATTATATGGTGACTAAGTTTGGCAATGCAAGCAGTGTTGATCATGCTTGGGGCGATCGCGCAGATATAGAAGTTAAACAAGCTGCTCAGCATGTAGCAGCACTCACCGGTGCCATACCACAAGACATTATCTGGACATCTGGTTCAACAGAAAGTATTAACCTTGCAATTCAGGGGACGATTCATCAGCTAACACGATCGGGAATCACACCTCGCATTGCTGTCACAACGGTTGAGCATAAGGCTGTACGGTGTTGCATAATTAGAGGATGAACAGGAGGAATCTGCCATGCAATGTCCAGAGTGCGGGGCTACTCATATCCGTAAAAACGGCAAGAGAAGTGGTA
>NZ_JACSWB010000091.1 GCF_016888135.1 Leptolyngbya sp. CCY15150 | reverse complement strand
TAAACCCGATGCCATCTCAGCGCTGATGCGCTTTCAGGACACCCTCACCGGCTATAAACTCACTCAGGTCACCCTGGTGGCGGTTGCCGCTAAGCGTTCCCCCGGTCGCCCCAAGCGGGCTAACCCCTCAGAGCCACCGACGATAGGGTATCCGTGGCAAGCGACCCTGGAACGCACGGCTGAGTACGAGGTTCAGTGCCAACAGCGCCATCGACGCTTCATCCTGGCAACCAATGTCCTAGACGCGCAGACCTATCCTGCCGAACGGTTACTGCGCGAGTACAAGGGACAGCAGCAGGTTGAGCGTGGCTTTCGTTTCCTCAAAGACCCGCTCTTCTTCACGAGTAGCGTCTTTGTCAAAAAGCCCCAACGAGTAGAAGCCCTCGCCCTCGTCATGGTCTTGACCCTACTCGTCTATAGTTTGGGGCAGCGCAAGCTCAGAGCCCAACTAGACCAGACGGGTG
>NZ_JACSWB010000090.1 GCF_016888135.1 Leptolyngbya sp. CCY15150 | reverse complement strand
ACAACCTTGGATTGGGTATAACCTCTTCAATCGGTCTACCCAAGATCTTGGGCAAGTAAAGGCCATCTACGATCGCCCTGAAGTAAGGGCGATCGCTCAAAAAGGAGATAACTTACACAAAATCCGCCCGAGTTATGGCGGCAGCGTTGGTGTTGTCCAATCGCAATAGGTTGGTAGCACCCACCTTGATCAGCACATCATCACGCTGTTGGACGATAGAGAGTTGTCCGAACCGAAGGCCGACGATGTCGATGCGATCGCGTCCGTTTTGGAAATCGGTAACGCGATCGAAGCCATCGTTTTGGCGAATGACAATTAGGTCAAGCCCTTGCCCGGTGGTAATGAGGTCGTTACCGGTGCCGCCATCGATGCGATCGTTGCCTGTGCCGCCGATTAAGGTATCGCGGTCACTGCCTCCTTGAAGTGAGTCGTTACCGGCTCCACCATCAAGGCGATCGCTTCCTGGGCCGCCGACTAAGATATCGTCACCATCTCCCCCCAAGAGGCGATCGTTGCCGACTTGTCCTAAGAGGCGATCGCTTCCATCGCCACCAATGAGGATGTCATTTCCGGTTCCCCCCAAGAGACGATCGTCCCCGGTGCCGCCATTGAGAGTGTCATTCCCGTCGCCGCCAAT
>NZ_JACSWB010000089.1 GCF_016888135.1 Leptolyngbya sp. CCY15150 | reverse complement strand
TGAATGGCACTGAAGAGAATGACGCCTTGGATGGCGGCGAAGGGGATGACACCCTAAATGGCGGCGGTGGGGACGATCGCCTCTTGGGGGGCGAGGGGAACGATACTGTGAATGGCGGTACCGGTAATGACATCTTAAATGGCGGCAACGGAGACGATCGCCTCTTGGGGGGCGAGGGAAATGATCGCCTCTTAGGGGGCGAGGGGAATGACACCTTGAATGGCGGCACCGGGGACGATCGCCTTGTGGGTGGATCTGGCAACGATATCCTACTCGGCGGCGATGGAAGCGATCGCCTCTTAGGAGAAGTCGGTAACGATCGCCTCTTG
>NZ_JACSWB010000088.1 GCF_016888135.1 Leptolyngbya sp. CCY15150 | reverse complement strand
TACCCACCCGCAAGACCTTTTTTGATGATTTGCGGGCATTAACCCGGTACATGTATTTCGACAGTTGGGATCATCTGCTCACCTTCATGCTGGAAGGCCTAGAGCTAAACATCCCGCCCAATACCAGTTGAATCGTCATACTGAGAATTGCTGGCAATGAGTATCTCAAGTTACACAGAGATGAGCAATTAGCTCTATTTTGATTCTGATACCCCGTCCGCTTGCGGCGGGGTAGTTCATCCAGCAAGAGCCCTAGTAGGGGTGGGGTTAACGGCAGTCCTAGGGCGATCGCATAGGGTAAGTGGGCCATAGCAAACACCAGGGAGGAGATGGCAATGGCGACTACCACCCATCGGGCCTGGGGTTTACCCTGGCGCTGCTGCCCAAATCGCCAGCCCAGCCATAGCAGCAGCGTCATCAGTCCCCAACGGATGAGAATTTCTTCGGTGATACCGCCGTAGAGAAATCGCACTAGCAGCGGCGTGGGCTCAGCCGCTCCATAGGCTGGTGGCAGCAGCGGGCGAGACAGCAGGGCGATCACGGTCAGTAGTGCGCCGCTGATCAACCCGCCCACCACACCGGGCAACAGTTGAGGAACCATGGCTTGCCGCCACGATCGCCCAGCGGCCAGCGCCTCTGCCCCCGGTGCCCTTAGCTCTAACCGGTGGGCCAAGAGCACGCCGATCAGCACCGCCACCGACAGCAAAACCGTGGGCTGCACCAGCACCAGTAGCCTAACCACGGCGGCAGGTGGGGCCCCCTCTGGGAGCAAGGGCAAAGGCACCAAGACCAGGGTCATCACCCCAGCCATGCCTGCCAACCACAGCAGCCCAAACAGTCGCAGCCGAGTGTTTTTATGTTTAACCATGGCTTTATCCTCAATGATCTAGTTGTTGATAGTTCAAGTTCAGCCCATGCCAGCGAGCACCATCACCGGAACCGTGGGAAGGTTAAAGACAACGTGAACGACGATGGCGGGCCAGACCGATCCACTGCGGCGCAGCAGTTCGGCACCGACGAGCCCCATCACCAAAGCCGCAGGGAAAACGATATTGATGCCGTGCATATAGGCGAAGATCAGGGCACTGCTCACAACCCCGAAAACCGGTCGCCCGTGACGCAGCAGCACGTTGGCGATGACGCCCCGAAAGAGCAGTTCCTCGCCCAGGGGTGTAAGGAGACCGAGAAACACTGTTGCCAGGATTAAGGACAGCCCCCCGCCACTGCCAGCTTCGGCGTATATAGTCTGGGGATTGGCAGTGTCCCCGGTGATGGCGGTGTAGGCCATGACTGCCAAACCCTTGACCCTGAAGGCGACCACTCCCGCCCCAACCCCGATGAGGAGCCATCGTCTGGAGGTTCGGCAGACGCCGAAGGGGCTGAGGGAACGGATGCGGAGCAGCACAGCGGCGGCAAATCCGGCGATGCCAGCAACCCCAGACAGCGCGGTGAAAACCAATCCGTAGGCAACGGGATCGAGTTCAAGCCGTGAGAGCTGCGATCCACCCCAATACCCGATGACAATAAAGACGGCAAGGCCAACAATACCCTCGGGTAAGCGCGGACGTGGAACCCTGTTGGGCAGGGATGAGGGCGTTGCGGCGGTCTTTTCTGACTCTCGTGGGTGGTTAGAAGGAACCTGAGACATGAGGATCAACTCCTTCGGTACATTTGCTTTTGGTTTTACAAACTGACGAGATTACTGATGACCTTGCGGTGGCTCTGGCAAACGGATTGAGTCCTCACGCTTGAACATGCCGTCAGCAATAGCTAGGACTAAGGGGGAGGTTCACGACCATCCCGATCTCGCTGGTTGACTGACAAAAGTTTAATGAAGACCTCTAAAGTACCTACATATGAAAGGGCTTCATTCTTAAGTAAGCAGTCGTTCCTTTGAGCAAGCTGAAAATTTCTCTATCAAAGATGATTTAAGCTTTGCAAAGGATGTATGGATCGCTAGCTTTCTTATCGATTCTTGCTCTTGAAAATTGTCCGAACTATTATCCAAACTATTGCTTCAGCACTACAGTATTAAAAATTTTGTCGTGCCATGTCTCCTGTTGTTTATCCACAAAAAACCAGAGATAGCCTAACCCAAAGATTAGCCCACTTAGGAAATACCCCAACGAGCCGCGTAGACCAGCCATCACAAAAGACAGCGAATGTCCATCGGATTTAACTACCCTGATGTTCATCATTCCCATGCCAATTGATCGCTCTCACTGACTCCAAAAGTAACCAAAGTACAAAAAATGCCCGAATATGGGAGCGAGAGAAAATACAATCACACTCGGAGCCACAATTAAATTTGGCACAGGTATTCCGCTATCAGCGTAAGCTCCGATAATCACTCCAATGGCAACCGCTGCTAGTGAGTAAATGATTGAGAGAATAGCTTGATCAATCAACCATGCAGCAGACCGCTGTAAGAAGGTCGCCTTATTCATCTTTATGTCCTCAAATGTTTTCCATCATTGTCTAAGCAAAATACTCTGAACAGCCTTTGCGGATGGCTGGAAGGAACTTGAGACATGAGGATCACCTCCTTCGGTACATTTGCTTTTGGTTTTACAAACTGACAAGATTACTGATGATCTTTCGGTGGCTCTGGGAAACGGGTTGGGGTCTTATGCTTGAACACTCCGTAGGCGATCGCCAGAAACACGGGTACTGCAACCAGCCCTGATAGCGCCCCGTAGGTGGCGTGATACTCGCTGATGGTGAACAG
>NZ_JACSWB010000087.1 GCF_016888135.1 Leptolyngbya sp. CCY15150 | reverse complement strand
CAGGCGATCGCCAATGTTGCCTCCCAAACAATGACGAAAGACATTCTACAAATGGGGCAAGAAGCGGCGGATTCCATCCTCGCTGTCTAAGCCTAGTACTGGGCGGCAAAAATCTCCTGGCTATCGTCGTCCAAGCGTCTCGTTTGCAGCAAGCCAGATCAGTTGCCTTGGGCCTGGTATGGCTTGTGGTGGCTATATGGTCAGGTTCCAGCAGGTGAATGCCCTGCTGGAACCTGACCGCTGAGCGACAGGGCTTCGGTGGAGCCTAGATAATCGTCAACTCGACGATGGCGCTTCAGCGGACAGTCGTAAATCTTGCCCAACGGGTCGATGTGAGCCATCAGTTTTTGCGTCGCATACCAACCGTCCATCAACACTGTTCGGAAGGGTCAGTCCTTGCTATTGACCGCCGCCTCCAGCATCGCCGCCACGTGGTCAAGCTTGCCCTGTCCATCCCCATCGCGGTCATAAATACGATAGTCAATCACCCAAAACTGCCCGCTCAGCGCGTTGACGTACAGGCAACTCACTAGACCGATACCGCGAATGACTCGATGGGCATTGCCGCTGTACTGGCGACGGGTCAGTTCGATGGAGCGGGCAAAGCGTTTGTCCAAGACCGTATCGTCGAAGACCAGATAGGCATGGGGGTCGGCTTGCAGAGACGTTTTAACATTGTCCCAGAGCAGGCGAGGCGTCAACGTTTCACCGCGCACATAGCGATTGATGCGGTCGTGACTGATCCCGTCAAGGTGATTGGCTAAGTTCGTCACGGTGTAGTTGACCGGACTGCTCAGCAAGTACTGACAGTAGTCCAATTTGCTAAAGCTCATGCAGCAATTCTCATTTTGACCAGTAGCTTGCCCAATCTGTCGAATCCTGAACGAAAGAATGAGCTTTTTCAACCAATCTATTGACACTGTTCTCAATA
>NZ_JACSWB010000086.1 GCF_016888135.1 Leptolyngbya sp. CCY15150 | reverse complement strand
CAGACGAGAGGAGTTTTCAGGCATTCTGTTAAATTTATCTCAAACATAAGCGAACTCATCCCATACAGCAAAGCCGTGACTGTCAAGCCCATCCACAGTGATCGGACACTATGACAATCCATCAATCGAATAAATTTAACATTCACGTTTTAATTATGTATTATTTATTACTTTTTGTCTAGCCTGACAATTACCATTTGAGAGCTAATAATATCCGTATATTTACTGCTGAATCTTTTATGTGAGTACAATTTATACAACTCGGAGCTGCTGCACTAAACCTTGAACTTCGGTTGCTCATATAAAAATTAGAAGGAGATATGTTATGGCAAGCAGCGGCATTACTTCTCCTACGGTTATTCATCAAGTTTTATCGGCAATAAAAGAGCAATCGATGTAAGCCACCTTCATCTCACGGGCAATCGCTGTTATGGAGAGCAAAATTCAGACAGCTAAGTGACCTCTAGATCATTCACATAAAACAAGATGCCTTCCTAGAACAGGATAGGATAGCGATAGCTGAAAGCCGTTTTGAGGGATTGAAGTTGGGAGGCGATCGCAGCCAGTTGCATCCGAATGAAGACGGTCTAGCTAGAGAGAGAGGGATCGCTAGCAGGCAGAGGCAAGAGCAGGAGAGCAACGTTTGATATGGGCAGCCCTTAGTAGGCATTAGATAGTGTGGCGTAGAGGCTATTTGGGGTGGCTACAACTGTCACTGCTGTTGCTGCTTGAGATGAAGCCCCAGACTGTTTGGCAGGCTG
>NZ_JACSWB010000085.1 GCF_016888135.1 Leptolyngbya sp. CCY15150 | reverse complement strand
GATGCGTTATTGGTGAACTGGTGTGAACTCACCGTCACCCGTCCTGACGGGAAGGTGACCTACAACAACTCGTTTGCCACGAATCACCCGTTGAGCGCTGAAAATGTGGCAGAGGTTGTTCTAGCCGGGCGTACCCGTTGGAAGGTCGAAAACGAGAATAACAACACGCTCAAAACCAAGGGCTACAACCTGGAACATAACTTCGGGCACGGAA
>NZ_JACSWB010000084.1 GCF_016888135.1 Leptolyngbya sp. CCY15150 | reverse complement strand
TCCAAGGTTGTATCCGGACATGGGTTTGCTTCTGCTTCGGGGTTGGGGGCAGCCTCTGGAGCATCGCTGGGAGAGGTCAGCACCTGCTGGACTAAGACTTGGTACATCAAGGTTTGGTCTAGTTCAACCTGCTCATCTATGGGCTGGGGATCTGGGGAACTGTTTAGGGGTTCAGAAGCAGACCAAGCTGGCCCCTCTGCAGCTGACGGGACGGGCTTTCCCAATACGATACGATGTGCGATCGCTCTCCTAGCATCGATGACAGATGACTTCCGCTCAGGCAATTGGCTCGGCGAAATCGCCCCAGAAAGTGGCTGAAACTTTCGTCGGGATCAGGGGCTACTTCAAATAACCAAGGACGGATGGATTGAGTTGGAGTGGCAGTGTTTCGAGTTGGTTTTATACTTTATGCGTACATATGGTATGCGTACATATGGGTATGCGATCGCTTTCTTCTGTTTTAGTATTTTAGCTATCTAGTTCTCGTGCGAGCCAGTCGGTTCTATATCAATCTGTTCTCTATCTGCCGGACGAAATGGAGCAATTTAGATCTGGCGCGGCTCTCTTCACGGACTGGTTAGGGAATGGAGGTTTGCCATTCTAAATGCTTTTCGGCAGTGGTTCTTCGGTTCCGCTTTTTAAGGGGACGACAGGCAGCGAGGGTCTTCCGAACTGTTGAGTCTGAATATTCTCCTCTGCAAAGGTATGTCCCTAAATTAGCGCGATTGCAATGCCGATATCAGCATCTTAAAACACAACTCAAACGGGGCGATCTCGTTGTTTTTCACGAGGCTGACCAGGACTCAGTGGTCACGGGGGATGGCGCTTAATCTGATCTTTGTCGGCTTTGGTTTGTGGGGGCTTATTCGCTACATCGACTTACTAAAACGTCCGGAACCCTTCGACCACATTCGTACAGTGTTCTGAATTTTGCTTGGCTCTGGCGAGTTGTCTAGCCATCTCTAACTCGGTATGTATGAATTCTAAAACGTTGACTCATTCTTCAGATCCCAATTCTCGACTACACTATCGTCCTGAAATCGATGGACTGCGAGCGATCGCCATCCTGGCAGTTGTTGTCTATCACTTCAATCCCAGTCTGTTGCCAAGCGGCTTCATTGGGGTGGATATCTTTTTCGTTATCTCGGGCTTTGTTGTGACCTACTCGCTAGCTCACAAGCCGGATCAACCTTGGAAGGACTATTTGCTCTCGTTTGCGGCGAAGCGTATCCAACGTCTGTATCCTGCGCTCATTGTTTGTGTGGTTGTGACGGGTTTGGTGGGATGTCTATTCATTCCTACGCCAACGATTTCCTTGCAGACGGGCATTGCTGCGTTAGTTGGATTCTCTAATCTTTTGTTGTTTCACCGCAGTACGGACTATTTTGGGCAACCTGCGAATCTGAATTTGTTTACGCAAACGTGGTCGTTGGGGGTCGAGGAGGAGTTCTATATTGCGTTCCCGATTCTGGCTGGGTTATGTGGCTTCTGTGTGCGGCGCTGTCCATCTGGACGCCAACGGTTGTTCTTGGCGGTGCTATCTCTATCGGTGGTGTCGTTGCTTAGCTATCTGCATTTTTCTAGGGTTTATCCTTCGGCTGCTTTTTTTCTCATGCCGGTTCGGTTCTGGGAGTTGGGGGCCGGCTGTCTAACGTTTCTGCTGACACAGCAAGGCGGGTCTTGCCCGGTTTTGTCATTGCGAATGCGGACGGTGTTGCAGGGGCTGAGTGTCTGTTTACTGGTGGGGCTGCTGTTGGTCAGTCAGAGTGTTCAGGTCTTTACGACGATCGCGGCGGTTCTTTTGACTTGTTGCGTTATCGGTTGGTTTGACTCGAATGCGCTGATGACTCGTCTCATGTCTACTCACGGGCTGGTCTCGATTGGGCGGTGGTCGTATTCGCTGTATTTATGGCATTGGTCGGTGATTGTGCTCTGTCGGTGGACGATTGGGGTTTCACGGTGGACGCTGCCGTTTCAATTGGGGGCGATCGCGGCGCTGGCGCTGATGTCGTATTACTGGGTTGAGAAACCGATGCGGCACGCTCAGTGGTCGCCATCTCAGGTTAAGACAATTGGGAAGGGGCTATTGAGTATGGCAATCGCGGGGCTGTTTCTATGGATGTTGGCGAAGCCGCTGCAAGGCACGCTTTATTCTGGTAGTTACGATCCGGAACTCTTTCAATCGTCGTTTCCGCTGGATTCAAGTTATGAGTTATGTAGACGTACGCCGCAGGTTGCGGCAAATTTCAGCGATTGTTCTTACCCACCGTTAGAGGCGCTACCGGATTCGTTTCGGACGCTGTACATTGTGGGGGACAGTCATGCGGCGGCGCTCAAGGCGCTGGCAAGTCGTTTTGTGAATGACCGTAGGGTTGATCGGGTGGTTATGACGGGGGAAGGGGGTTGCTTTTTTTCGATGGACTTGGAGCGTTCGGCGTTAACGGATAGTCCAGACACGGACTGTCTGGGGCTGTTTCGAGCGTTTCTGGCGGAGGTGATGAGTCATGGCCGTTCTGGCGATATGGTTTTGGTGGCGAGTCGATACAAGCTCTATTTTGCTACTCCCAATCATCCTAATGATTTACAACACTGGCAGCAGGGGGAGTTCGCTCTGGCTCTGAACGATAGACGGCTGCCTCTGTCTCAAGGGTTGGAGGTTTACTCGGATGAGTTGATCGATATTGCTCATCAATTGGCGCAGCGGGAGATTGCTCTGGTGGTTCAGGCTCCGTTGCCGGACTGGAAGCAGTATCCGATTCATTGCCAGTCTCAGTGGTTTCGTCCAGACTGGGCGTTGTCTGATGCTTGTCAGTTGAGTGCGGAAACGGAGGTGAACGTATTACAACCCATTGTGACGGCGTTTCGTCGGGCGGAATCGCTATCTAGCAATTTGCATATCTACAATCCGTTTCCGCTATTTTGTTCGGTGCAGCGATGTTCTCCGTTTCTAAATGATGGGCAACTCGTTTTTTCGGATGATGATCATCTCAATAATTTTGGTGCTTCATTGGTCTACTACGATCTGGTTGAGTTCCTTCGGGCGCGATCACTGCTCTCTTCTACACCTCCTTAGCCACCGCTATTCGCGATCGCCTATCCAATATCAGTTACGTTGGCGTTTAGTTTACCGCTGCCTTCGGGTTGGGACGGTGGCAGGAATATCGACATCACTCAAACCTCGACGGAGGCCGCACAACAGGAGTCTGGCGTCCGTTGGACGATTGAGGCGTTTCACCGCGAACTCAAGCAATTGACTGGGGTAGAGGCCCAGTGCCGCAAAGCCCGGATTCAGCGCAATCCCATTGCTTGTGCGCTGCTCGTCTGGACACGATTGAAGACACTTGCTTACCAGCGTGGGCAAACGATTGATCAAATCAAACATGGTCTGTTGTCCAACGACTTGATAACGCAACTTAAACAACCGGCGATCTCAATGGTTCTTGCGTAAGTCCTGACTCTATGCAAAATTTTGCGGAATCATACGACTATTCAGCAATGCAGTTTCCTTATTCCCAAGCAAGAGCGGCGACCTAGTTCCACGCCAAAAATTGACGATCTCAGAACTTTTGAGACCTTTGCCAACGTTCATGGTCACTTGACTCAACAAGACATGGTTCAGCAATAGCCGTTTAGAGTCAGGTGAAGCATTAGCAGATGCCATTGAAGAAGCATTTAGAATAGCATCCTAGTCAACCCTTTCATTACTATAATCTTCCTGATCACCATGGGCACGACCTAAATAGGGACTCCCCTGGTAGCTACAGGAAACGTTCTGGAATCAACCGGAGCAGTTCCCGCCCCAAACGTTCATACAGAAAAATTCGCTCAGAATAGATCTTGGCATAGCCCGTTGCCCCTAGGCGCAGGCGCTCCTCTGGATTATCAATCACAACACGTACCATTGCCACCCGCTGCTGCTGGGTTGCATCTACTTCTACGTTGTTGAGAATATCATCAACCTTACCACCATAGCTTTCTAACTTAGATTGACGGGGACGGAACGACACATCTTTTCCAATTTGCACATATTCCAAATCTTCTTCCTTAATCTCTACGTTCGCCACAAGTTGGCTGAGCTCTGCTATCTCTATCAGCGCACCTTCTGAACGAACCTCCTTACCCACTAATAAATCTAAATCACTGGTAATAACGGTTCCTTCTGTCGTAGCTGTGAGCATGAGCTGCGATCGCTCCTGTTGCAAATGCTGAAGACGCTGTTCTAGGGTTAAAATAATGTTCTGCTGAGCCGAAATCTGCTGACTCCCCTCTACAATCAGTTGGGACGCCAGAACACTCGCTTCTTGGTAGGCAACATTGCCCGATTCCCCAATAGCCTCATCCTGTAGCTGGCGCTGCACCATGCGCATCCGTTCTACATTGGCTGCTAGATCTCGCTCAATATCTAGATAAATACTGCGCTCATCGTTCACTCGCTGAGAGGCGATCGCTCCATCCGCCAATAATTCTTCATAGCGGCTGATCTTGTCTGATGCTTCTAGCAATCGTTCTTCTAAGCGTTGCTGTTCTACCTGCAAAATCTGCATCTCCGGCAACAACACTCCCTGCTCTAACTGACTCACTCGACTCAACACCCGACTGGCGCGATCGCGGGTAGCCTGTTCCTGAGCGATCGCCTGCAAGAGAGCCGCTTGGGAACGAGTATGCTCCTGCTCTGCCTGCTCTAAACTGCGATAGGCTTGGGCTAGCTTTTCCTGCACATCCGCAATTTCTCGCTCCAGATCCCGACTCACCAACTGTAGAATGGGCTGCCCTGGCTGCACGCGATCGCCCGTTTGTACCAACACTCGCTCTACCATAGCTGGCATAGGTGCATGAACCGACTGTCGCGCCGTCTCCCGCCAGCTTAGCTCTACGTCTCCACCCACTTGGTAATCCAACGGAATCATGCTGATGCCACCAAATCCCAGAGCGATCGCTCCCCACACCATCACTCGCCGTTTCCACGATGGTTGTGCCACCGCCGCAGGAACCTTAGGAGCCGCTGGAGGGGCCGGAGATTGGGCTGCCGGAGCCGTTGGGGGCACCACTCGAAAGGGACTGGGTTGAGTAGAAGGCTGAGACAGATGCTGGGATGGACGCTGGATCGTCATGGTAGATACTCCGATATAACAACAGGACGAATGCAAACAACGGATTAGTTTTGCGGATCTGGAGCCAGATAGAAATAGGTTGCCCAAATGGCGAGTAATACAAGACTCGTGATCGGCAGGTAGGTTAAAGTCCAGTTAGCAACATTGAGAAACAAAAAACCAAAGACGGATAGAACATACATAAAACTAAAAGGTGCGTAAACGGCTAAAACCCAGCGATCGCCTCCCTGTTCTTGACTAGGCTTACCGGTTAATAAATTGCCATAGAACTGCAGCGATCGCTGTCTTAGGTTATTGATTCCCGTTGCGGCCACCGCCAGGTAATAGCCATCAAACTTAGCCAAGGGATTCAGGTTGACTGCAACTGTAAAGACAGAAGCCGCAAAGAGTAAAAAACTCATCCGCCATAGCCAACTGCCCACCGCCAAACTATTCCAGAGCCAAAAGGCAAGGGTAGCAATGATCAACTGACACAACACCCCAGCTCCCACCACCAGCATCCGCTGCGATCGCTTGGGCAAACTATACTGGTCGGTAGTATTCGTATAAGCTACAGGCATCAAAAACATGAACATAAAGCCCATTTCTGGCACAATACCACCGTAGTATTTCAGGGTAAAGGCATGACCCAGTTCGTGCAGCGTCACCACCGCTAAGGCCAAGAGCCCAAAGGTGATGGTCGTTCCCATATCTAGATGGGTCAGAAACATCTGGGCCGTCCACAGTAAGTTACTTCGTTGGTGGAGAGCGATCGCCCCTGTCCCTACCAAGGCAATGCACAGCAGCATCCAGATTGTCTTCGTCCAAATCCACCGCAGTCGATCAATATGCTTGCCAAGAAATGAATCCGGATTCCACAGAGGCAGCTTAAAAAATAACAACTGCATGGGCGTAAACTTCTTGCGGGGCGACTTGGGCGGCGCGGTGCCTTCCAGCATCCCCGTAAGCGCCAATTGCTGAAGCAGCGATCGCATCTCTTCTATCGATACGCCATACCGGGAAGCGATCGCCACCGGAGCCTCTGTCCCCAGTTGCTCCACAATTTGTTTACCCACATCGTTAAGCTGCACAAAGGTGATATCCACTGGGTTCCGCAAAATCCAGTGGCCATCATTCGTTTGAATCCAATGCACAGACTCTTTGAGACGCGGCCCTGTTGTGGGACGGAGGGGGGCTACAGTCTCTACATCCTCAGCCGAAGACGGCTCTTCCGCAGAATCACCGACGCTGAGAATGCCTAGGTCAACCAGCTTATGCAACAGATCAGCCATGAAGCTATCGGGCAGGTCTGAAAACTCCTGCCGACACATCTGCCACACGCGTCGGATAGTAAACCGTCCCACAAAGTACCGCAAAGCATATCCTTCCGCCACCGTCATGGCATGACGTACTGCCGCTTGTTTTCCCCGCAGCCAAACACGCTGCCCATCTGGGTCTTGCAGCAGCACCCAGTGTAGGCTTAGATCTGGGCAAAGCCAGGTATCATTCAGTTCAGCGCGGACAGGCGGGGTAGATGTCATGACGGGAAACCTAGGAAAATGCCTCTACAGAGGATTACGCAGGACTGTTCGGTTTTTATGCAGCTCTGCATAAGCTTTACGAAATCCGTAACAATTGTTAGGAGACTAGGAGGGGGCGATCGCTCCTTGGACTACAAGAGTCGGTGGAGAGCGATCGCCCCCTCCTAGTCTCAAAGGGCGATCATGCCTTAATGCTCAATGTTCGCGTAGGTCGAGGCGGAGCCAGCGGGGGGGGGAGATGGTGATAGATGTGGTCATAGTAAATGTAAAAAGGAAAAAAGAAAGGCGTTGCTGAATGAAGAGATGAACTCAGGATGTGAGCATCTTGCTCACACTCACAACTCATTCACCATCAAGGTAGTGTGAGCGTCTCGCTCACGGCTCCTCAGCATAAATCATATATCGATTCAGCAACGCCAAAAGAAAGAGCAGGGAGCGATCGCCAGTTGTGGAAGAACTTGCAAGATACAAAATATGATAGTATGACACGTCAAAACTTTATGAGATTGTATTTGCGCTATGCCTAACAATATCCTACAGCTAAGTTAAAAGACTATCTGCGTAATGTCGGATCTAAACATTCATGGGAATCGTCTTGATAACTTCCATTTCTCCCCAAGTGAAGAAGTTCTGTGCAAGACCAGCTTCATGGAGCATTTTCTCTGCATAATACTTGTTGTCAAAATTGTATAGATCCGCTATCAAAAGCGTTATTTTGACTGTCAAAACTCCAGATCTTGGATTTTGAGAACCATCATGTTCCCATTTGAAAGATGCGCTATAAGAATGATCAAATTGACCAAGAGCCAGATACCAATCTCTTGTGCCAGAATTACTTGCTATCTCCCAAGAGGAGGGATTTCCGGAGCCTTGAAATCCCATAACAATTTTTCCTTCTCTATACATTGAGGACACATATTTTTTTGCCTCTTCAACTAACTTAGAAGACGATCCTTCAAAATCAACAACTCGCTTAATCCATGGTGAATCTTCTATAGCTTTTCTGACATCAATTTTCTTATCTTTTCCACCATTCTGTAGATAGTGAAAAAGTAATTCGGCTGCATTTCTAGATCCTGCAGCGTAAAGAGCAGCCGATCTAATAGCTACGGAATCATATAAGTGGGCATAAAGAAAGCGGTTTCTACTCTTGTATCCTTGCCTCCTAGTTTCTTCATAGCGAAACTTGAAGTGATCGAGGGTATATGCTACAGGAATTGGCCCGGCATAAAAGTAAGAATCCCTAATTTTCACGTGAATAGGGGTGTTTTTCCAATTGATGTTTCCAGAATTATTGACCGGTACATTTGAGGGTGGCTGAGAAATACTGGGAGTTCCGGAACCATTTTGATATGCAGTTGCTCGACTACCATTCCAGATAATGTATCCATTCTCGAATGTCTGCTTAATAAATCCATTTCCAAGCCCTACTTCCGCACTAGTTGGAGCACCTAGCCAACCATTAAGACCTCCATCAGTATCTAGGTAGGTTTTTCGGATACCTCCATACAGCGGGAATGTTCCATGGCGACTACTCACAATTGAGCCATGTTGAAATAGCTGATATGTCGCACCACTAGGGTGGGAGATGATGCCAGAAGTAGGATTTCCTAGGGTATTTCTATATTGCTGGAATACAGGATAGAAGTTTCCACTAATCCTAAATCCACCAATTGTGATGCTTGTGGACGGGGTTGGAGTTGGGGTTGGGGTCGGCTGTATAGGTGGCGTAGCCTGATTCATTTCTGTTCGGGTTGGGCCATTCCCGTAGACAATTCTCCCCTTCTCAAAGTTCTGAACGATGACTCCATTCCCTACGCCGATCTCCCCGCTAGTCGGTAAGCCAAGCCTACCTTGATGACCACCTTCAACATTTAGGTAATGTTCACCAATCCCTCCAAACAAGGGAAAAGTGCCACGGCTGGAGGTAATAATCGCTCCTCCCTGAAAGTTCTGCCTAACACCGCCCGAAATTTGATAACGATTGGATGTCGGTTGGCGAAGGATCCCACCGGAACCGCCAAGATTGTTCCATATTGTTAAGAACTCGCCCGTCACAGAAAACTGTGACGGGGCTGCAACTCTCACCGGAACTAGTATGCTTTGTCCTGTCGGGATAACGTTCGGGTTAGGAATTCCATTTTTCTGTGCAATGAAATTGTAGTAGGGAGCTGACCCATTTCCCATTGTATTGAAAGCAATTCCAGATAGAGTGTCTCCAGTACGAATGGTATAGGGCACCCAGTTGTAGTAACTGCCCATGAACTGATCTGCGACAGCTCGCTCACCTGGAGTGAAAAGACCTTCACCTGTCCACGTATCTGGCGTTAAAAAGGCAGGTGGCACATATTCTTCTGGAGAAGTTGACTTTGCAAGGCTGACTGCAGCAACAATATTTAAGAGACCAGCCCCAGTCTCAAGATCCCAGTTGGGAGATCTCAAATCAGTTGCCGTATTTTTAAGAATCTCAATGATTTGACGATAGCTGAGACCAGGATTAGCTGCCCAGACTTGAGAGACAGCTCCGGTCACCTTTGCGGTAGCGACAGAGGTGCCAGCCATCGTTCCTATGCCATCTTCAGCCAGCGAAACATAGGGAATGTCAATTGTCCCGCCCTGCGCCATAATATCCAGGCCATAGCCATAGCTAGAGTAGTCACTTCTATCATAGGCTTTGAATACTTCCAGATCAGAATACAGACGTTCTGCAGCACCCACTGTAATGATGTTGTCAAACTCCTGTGAGGCCTGCCCTAAGACAGACATTACACCACCATCATTACCCGCAGCAGTAACAATAAGGACATTATTCTGCCGAGCATATTCAATCGCTGCCCGCTCTTGAGGAGTAAGTTCATAGCGTGTAGTGATGTTTCCATCCGCATCAACCTGAGTCAGATCAAAACTGAGATTGACCACTGCATTAGGCTGCTCCGACTCAATTGCGGCATCAACAAACTCAATCAGCGAATTTGCCCACTGCCCCGACCCAACCGCTCGTCCAAGCCAAAGCGGAGCTTGGTCATTGATACCGTCAATACCCATGTCATTATCCCGCGTCGCTCCAATGATGCCAGCCACGAAGGTACCATGCTCATCTCCCTCTCCCGTTTTGATCAACGGATTGTCGTCTCCATCAATCCAGTCGCGACCTCGAATAATTCGAGAAGAATCAAGATCGGGGTTATTCTCATTAAACCCAGTGTCAATAATTCCAATGAGGGGCTGATCTTCCACTGGAGCATCAAACGATGGATTTAGGGTTTCGACGATGTAAGATTGGGCATACTCTACCAATGCCGTACCCAAATCCTCGGTACGCCAATCGTTGGCTGGGTCAATCCAGTTTTCCATTAGCTCAGCATTGCCGACCGCACCGCGCACTTGGAAGATAATGTCGTTGTAGTCGCGATCGCTCCCTTGGTCTAACCGTAGGTCTTCAAATACAAACGTGTTCCCATCTCCCGTCACGTCCACAATCTGACCGGCTTGTAGACCATCCTCTGGATTGTTCGTCGCTAGGGAAAAGAGGGGACGAAGATTTCCTTCCAGTCCCGGATTGTCTACTAACTGCTCCACTCGACCGTTGGGTACCAGCATGATGCCAAATTCATCACCGGGGCGCATGGTGAAGGTCTGCACACCCAGATAGTCACCGCTGTTGAAATCTTGACTATCACTGCTTCCTAGAGTGCCGCTAAAGCGCGCTCCCTCGGTGCGATCGGTCACGATCACATGTCCTAAGTCAGAACCACTGGCAGCTCGACGGGCAGCTTCTTGGATAAAAGCCTCAGAGCCAGGCTCAAAGTCGTCCATCCCATCTAGGCTAAAGATAGCCAGCTCCCCTTGATAACCGCCGCCATCAAAGAGATAGTCAATACCAATTTCGCCAGACTCGCCAACAACAAATACACCTGATTCAAAGGTATAAGGCTCTGGTGGATCCATAAACGGTACTGACTCAAGCTCTGAATCATCCCATGGGCCTTCAGTCCAGGTATCATCAGGCGAAGCATCATTTAAGTCACTAAAATCACTAGACTCATCGGTAGGATAGCCTGAATCATCCTCCCAATTCATATCTAGCTCAGATTCGGATCGTTCAACCGTAGGATCCACGTAGCCTGGAACCTCGATAGAGGTAGCATCTACGGTTTCTTCAACACCATCTATCAAACCGCTGGGGGTGAGGATAGGTTCGAGAGCAAAGGCTTGCAAGGTGGAAGCAGGATGGGAAAACTGGCTAGATTGTGACATGGGTAGATTGCAGTGATTGTATGCAAATTTGGCAAGAGATAACGCCAGAAGTCTTGCAGAAATCCTAACGTTAGGGAAAAAATCAAGGGCGATCGCTGCTCATGGAATCATCAAGGTTGATTGCAATAACGTCAGTGCCACTCAGCCAAGCACCGAAGTTTAGCTCCGCTCACCTGAGCAAGAATACCTGACTAAGCAATATACTCACCTATGGGTTCGACCAGGCTCAGTCAACAGACGGCTTGATTCTGTGGATTGAGCTATATCGACACGCAAAACAACCATGTTTCTCGGGCATTTCAGGTGATCTTCCATTGAGCAATCGATGTTGTGTTTTACCTGATATGTTCTTCAGACAGTATGACTGAAAAATATGCAGCGATAGCCTTCTTCATACAAAATTAGTATTTTTCTAGCATCACTTTATCAAAGCAACATACCTGCATATTTTTTGGTGGATTTTGCAGAACTATACAGTGCCTATGATTCAATTCATTTCGCAACGCTATAGAATACTTGTCACAACCTTAGTTGAATAGAACGATAGAGTCAGGAATTTGAGCACGTTTCAAGCTACATGTAACGGTGGGTAACGAGTATCGAGTTACTTTACTGATTTTTCATGCTTATGCTTGGGAATGTCTCCGTATAAACTCGCATGACTTGAGCGAGCAAAACGCGGTAAAGTCTACGGCCGTGCCAGTATTTTCCATGGTGCGATCGCCTATAGACAAGCGATCGCGGATTATGAGCAGGGTGTTTCTTATATTGAGCTTAGTTATGCTATGTCAAGTATGTCGAGGATCCGGCCGGCGCTGGTTCGTTAGGTACTGTATCGGCAGAGTAGTCTTGTGGGGGCTGATACCTACCAGTGTCCTTGCTGTTGAAACGCTGGATCGATCGGATCAGGGGTCGGTTTTACAGGAGCGATCGCTAGCGATCGCTCCTGTAAAACCGACCCCCGTCCCAAGATTTACTGCCAGAGCAGCCATCGTTTGCCCCCATTCCCGATCTATCGCCAGAGCTACCAAGTCCTGTGGAGCTAAGCATTCCAGAGGTAGATGTTATAGAGCTTAACACCGTACCGCTGGACACATTTGTGGCACAGTCATTTCAGTTTTTGGGTAATACTCAATTTACCGATGCAGAATTAACTGCCCTTGTAGAAAACTATACCGGACAAATTCTCAGTTATCTTGACCTAATCGAGGTGAATCAGGTGATTACTCAGTTTTATGTCGAGCAGGGCTATATTACCTCTGGTGCAGTGATTCGCTCCGATCAGTTGACTAACGGGATAGCCATCGTGCAGATTGTGGAGGGACAGGTCGATGAAATTGTAGTGACCGGAACCGAGCGGCTGCGCCCCAGTTATGTGCGATCGCTTCCGGCATCATTCGCTAACGTTTCACTAGAGTTTGGACAAAATTAGTTGGACTAGAGGATGGGGATAAGCAAACAAAAGTCGCTCATCCCCCTCAAGGAGTTGAGACTAGGTGAACCTGGGTACTAGAAGCAGATGATTAGACCGTCATGGTCGCAGCAAGCATCCGTATAGTCTTGGAGGTTTTCGGTCTCGGTGCTCGTTTTTTTACCATTGAATAACGGAGCCGGCGCGCGGGGCATTCTCCATGCGTCCGACCTGGAGATTTTCCGCGGGGTTTAGGGGGGTGAGCCGGCGTACCAATCGCGAGCAAAATGCTGGCAAAGGCTGGGGCGACCCGACCTGGGGCTAGATTATCTTGAGCAGCTTGCCAGGGCAAGGGGGTATCGATGCACTCTCCAGCGCTCAGTTGCCTGGACGGAGTGGAGTTGGGGTTGTGTCCAATGTAGCCGTTGCTTAGCAAGGCGATACCAATGTTCCAGGGCAAACCGCCGTAGGTAGATGCGCCAGATCGTCTCCAGGTCGGGCATCTTCTGACCGGCATCTGAACGGGTGACAACGTACCTAGAGAGCTTGCTGCATCAGGGATAGGGCATGAAACCCGCGCTGAAAATAGAGCCGTTTATGGGGTTTGAGTGCTATCAGGTGGAACGCCCAGTCAGCCCATAATTCCATCGCATAGATCCATCGTTGACCATAGAGCCCCAGACTAAAATCACTCTGGCGAGGCGTCTTATCGTGGTGCTCTTGGATACGTCCTACATACT
>NZ_JACSWB010000083.1 GCF_016888135.1 Leptolyngbya sp. CCY15150 | reverse complement strand
TTCGGTTTCCACTGGGGATTCTCGACGAATTGACGGTTGCAGTCTCGGCACTTGTAGTTTTGCTTACCGCGCCTGGTAGTGCCGTTCTTGGAGATGTCGTGAGACCCGCACGTTGGACAGGTCATCTCAATTGTCATGGAGCCTACTCCCTCAGAATCGAGCAATGCGACGGCAATGCCTTGTTTTTCTCTATCCTTTACGTTAATCCACTACC
>NZ_JACSWB010000082.1 GCF_016888135.1 Leptolyngbya sp. CCY15150 | reverse complement strand
GCAAACGACGTGCCCAGCGCTACTGGCAACTGACCACTGACAAAGAAACCCTACCGTCGGCCTCAACTTGGATGGTGATGACTTGGGTTGATGGGATGTCTTACAAGCAGGTTGGAGACCTCTATGGCTGGTTGACTGACAAAAGTTGCCCACAAAGGGCTGGGTGCTTTGCTACAAGGTATTTTGGGCGATTGAGGCAGGGAGAGGGGAGCCAGTGTTCTAAGCTTAGATACCACTCAAAACCGTGAACACTGTGAAAAAAACTCCCCCCTCTACAATGCCCTGAGCACCTGGCTAGGTCAATCAGTACCTTGGGCACACCGAACTCACTTAACCGCCTGTCTGTGGATGGTGTCAGCCTTAATCCAACGGGGAGAGGTCAGTCTCACCCGATGGCTCCCATACCTTCCCTGTCGTGGGAAGCAGGCGCAGAGCAAACAGCGTCGGGTGAGCCGGTGGCTACACAACAGCCGTATCAATGTCCATCGCCTCTATGCACCGCTGATTCAGACCGCGCTGGCCTCGTGGGAGGAAGACTGTTTATACCTGAGCTTAGACACCTCGATGTACTGGCAGGAGTACTGCCTGGTGCGCCTGGCGGTGGTGTATCGCGGTCGAGCCTTGCCGGTGGTGTGGCGAGTGTTGAAACGACGCAGTGCCTCGGTCGCCTTGAGCGAGTATCGGGAGATGCTGATTCAAGCGGCGCATCGCTTACCCGATGGGGTCAAGGTCAGCAATTCTCAGTATGACGATTCAACTGGTATTGGGCGGGATGTTTAGCTCTAGACCTTCCAGCATGAAGGTGAGCAGATGATCCCAACTGTCGAA
>NZ_JACSWB010000081.1 GCF_016888135.1 Leptolyngbya sp. CCY15150 | reverse complement strand
CCCAGAGGTGAGTGAGTCCATGATTTATGGTTCCTTGATTCGTCTGATGGTAAAGCGATTGGCTGCTTAAGGGCTTACTTTATAAATCAGCTCTCAAGCATCGTCAGATTCCAGTATTCGCTTAAATCATTCTCTACTGCGCAACGCCTCTCCAGGTTCGCTGGTTCGCGTTCCGGGAGTTGCTGTTCGTACCCTAAGGCTTGGTTCAAGACGCGAGTTAAGCGATGAATCCATTGATTAGCTTGTGCTTGGCTCATGCCAAAGAGAAAGCCTTGAACGTCCTGGGTAGGGTAAAGGCGAACGTACATCAGGATGAACAGGAGCTTATCCTCCAGGTTGCTCAGATGCGCTTTGCGACCCGCTCCGATGGCTCGTTGGCGGTCTTTGCGCTGAAAGGTGTCTTGCATGAAGCTGTCCCAAGCGTTACCAAAGCTGGGTAATAAGGCCTCAAACTCTTGCACCCTCAGCCCAGTCAAACTGCACAAGGTCCGAGGTTTTGTCCGCAACTCAGCATAGGTCATTTTCATTGGCTCACCCTGGTCTATGCTCCTGATACCGATTCTATCAGCTCAATTTCCGATAAGGTCTATTGCTTTTGAGCCGTGGATAGGCGGTATCTTCGGGGCTTGGCATGACACAGAAAGCGCTCAATTAGGATATGAGCAGTGTTATACCAAGGCGTCTGGTCGTTTCCACCTAATATTCGAGCACCTTAAATACTACAAAATGT
>NZ_JACSWB010000080.1 GCF_016888135.1 Leptolyngbya sp. CCY15150 | reverse complement strand
AGATGCTCATACGGCTTATGAATCAATTTCGAGGAGTGCCTGCTACGACGCTACGAGAGTTTTCTTCTGCCTAGAGTCATTGAAGAGCGATAAGTATTATGTCTACGACTGCTCGTTTTGTACCACTTTTCCAGTTGTCATATTAGAAGTGCAGCTCAACCAGTCATGGAGAATACTGCTGCAGCTACTGCAGATATATTAAAAGGCTTAATCTAGGGCGTGTTTTAAAACCCTTTGGCATACTGGAAGTAGTGTAGCTACCTGTGTAGCTACCTGATTGATGTCCATGACTATCCAAGCCCTCAGAAGCATCCGCCGAGGAGACATGACCAACCAGCAGTGGGAACGGATCAAGCCCTTGCTGCCGCATCAGAAACCTCATACCGGGTGCCCGGCCAAAGATCATCGCACTATCGTCAACGGCATCCTGTGGATTCTGCGAACGGGTGCCCCATGGCGAGACTTGCCGGAACGCTATGGACCATGGTCAACGGTTTCAGGACGGTTTTACCATTGGCGCAAAACGGGTCTGTGGCAGCAGGTATTTGCGACCCTCCAGGAAGAAGCGGATGCCAAAGGTCAGATTAATTGGGAGATCCATTTCGTCGATGGAAGTATCATCCGTGCTCATCAACATGCGGCAGGGGCAAAAAGGGGGGACTAAAGCCAGACTCTGAGCGCTCTGAGCTTAAACAGGTGCAAGCACGAGAGGCCTTAGGGCGCTCCCAGGGAGAATTTAGTACCAAAATACATTTGCGTTGTGATGGCAATGGCTTACCCATCACCTTTGTGCTGACAGCGGGCGAACGCCACGCAACAGTCGTACCAAGCGCAAAGAGACTAGGCTCTGTTTTAAAACTATAGCCACAGCATGATAGAAGCTAGAGTCAGCATGGCGAGGTAGTTCTCAGCCTTCTTCTCGTAGCGGGTTGCAAT
>NZ_JACSWB010000079.1 GCF_016888135.1 Leptolyngbya sp. CCY15150 | reverse complement strand
TGAGCAATCCTAGCCAAACGGACATTTCTGTTGACTACAACACCACCGATGGCAGCGCCAGTGCCCTCGGTGATCCAGCCGTTGGCGGCAATGACTATGACTCGACCAGTGGCTCCCTCACCTTTGTGGCAGGCGAGACGCTGCAACTGATCACCGTCACCGTCAACGGCGATGGCGTCAGTGAGCCCAGCGAAACCTTCAATGTGGTGTTGGGCA
>NZ_JACSWB010000078.1 GCF_016888135.1 Leptolyngbya sp. CCY15150 | reverse complement strand
CTACGGACGATTCATCGAGCTGATGCCTTGGAGCTTTGTGGCTTTAGTACATGTCCTGAAGCGCCGCTGTTTTGGGGCAATGACCGGCATCAGCTTCATGGACTCCACCTCTAATTGCCGTCTGTCATGTGAAGCGTGCGAAAGCCCACAAGACCTTCCGTGGATTGGCGGGTTGGGGCAAATCATCGGTGGGGTGGTATTTCGGCTTCAAGCTCCACCTGATCATGAATGAGCGAGGCGAACTGCTGGCGGCAACCCTAACGCCGGGCAATACCGACGACCGTAAGCCGGTGCCTGAGATGACTCAAGGCTTGGTTGGCAAACTGTTTGGCGATCGGGGATACATCTCGCAGGCGCTGTTTGAGACCCTCTTTGAGCGCGGGTTGGAACTGATAACCAAACGCCGCAAGAACATGAAGAATTCCCTGATGCCGCTGCTGGACAAGGTGCTGCTACGCAAGCGTCTCATTATTGAGACGATCCATGACCAGCTCAAGCACTTGTGTCAGATTGAGCATTCGCGGCACCGCAGCCCCAGCAATTCTCAGTATGGCGGCTCAACTGGTATTGGGCGGGATGTTTAGCTCTAGACCTTCCAGCATGAAAGTGAGCAGATGATCCCAACTGTCGAAATACATGTACCGGGTTAACGCCCGCAAATCATCAAAAAAGGTCTTGCGGGTGGGCAAGTGCGACCGCAGCAGCTTGAATTTTAAGTCCAGCAACTCAAGCAACCGGCGATCTCAATGGTTCTTGCGTAAGTCCTGATCGTGCGATTGCGACCCGCTACGACAAGCTTGCAGAAACCTTTCTCCGTGCTATTTACATGGCAGTTGTTGTGGTCTAGTTTAATTGATGACACGCCCTAAACCGTATAGAAAGATTGCGACAACCTGTTGAAGGATGTCAATTTATAAATCATAGTAATAAATTTTATCCGTACTAAAGTTACGATACTTATAGTATCTGATACGTTTGAGTGTAAACATAGGCATTCCACTACCTGGACTACGCTACAACGATAGTTGATCCATCAAAACGTTAAGGGGGAGAGAGGATGTCAAATATTGAGGACAATTATGAAGCAGCTCGGTTAGCCGCGTTAACTCGATATGATCTCCTGGATACAGCCCCAGAAACTGCTTTTGATGATTTAGTTAAACTCGCCACCCAGATCAGTCGAACCCCGATCGCCCTGATGAGTCTGATTGATGACCACCGCCAGTGGTTCAAGGCAAAGATTGGACTAACAGCAACAGAAACTCCCCGCGAGTGGGCTTTTTGTGCCCACGCAATTTTACAGTCGCAGCCTCTCATCATCGAAAATGCCCTGCTTGACAAGCGCTTCGTGCAGAATCCGCTCGTCGTCGGGGAGCCCCACATTCGTTTCTACGCTGGCTTTCCCCTCATTACTGCCGATGGTTACCCGTTGGGGACGCTGTGCGTCATCGATCGACAACCACGCCAACTAGACTTAGAGCAACTTGAAGCGTTGCGCATCCTAAGCCATCAGGTCGTGGTACAACTGGAGCTACGATACGGGCACCAGGTGCTTAAGCAAACCCTAAAAGACCGCATAGATATTGAGTTTACATTAGATCAGTCTTCCATTGTGGCGATCGCAGATGCCCAAGGGTTAATTACCTATGCCAATGATAAGTTCTGCGAAATCTCTCACTATTCAGCGGTAGAACTGATTGGCAATAAGCATCTTTTGCTGGAGGAAAACGAACATTCTCCCACTGCTTTAAAGGCCATCTGGCAAACCCTTCATGGTGGACAGGTATGGCGAGGAGAAATTCAAAAACGCGCTCGGGACGGTAGCTTGTATTGGACTAATACTACTATTGTCCCCTTTCTTGACGGTGATAATACACCCTATCAATACGTCGCAATCTGTCACGATATTACGGCTCAAAAGCAGCTAGAGGCGAAACTGCGGCGACAATCCGCTCAGGAATGCCTGGTTAGACAAATGGCTGAGCGCATTCATGTTCAAGGTTCGCTAGATCTGACCGCGATTTTGCAGACCACCGTCGCTGAAGTGCGTCATCTATTAAACGCTGACCGAGTCCTGATATATCAACTTAACGCTGACCATAGTGGCTGTGTCGTAGTGGAATCGGTAGATGCTCAGTGGCACAAAATTGCGGGTACCCAGATTTACGACGTCCATTTTGCCCGACATTACCTACAGCTCTATGTACAGGGGCGGGTGCAGGCGATCGCAGATATTGAGACAGCCGATTTGACCCCCTGCCATCGTGACTTGCTAGCCAGTTTTCAAGTGCGGGCCAATCTAGTCGTGCCCATTGTCGATGCAGTTCAGCTCTGGGGCTTGCTGGTGGTGCAACAATGTTCCGGTGCGAGGGCATGGCAAGCCGATGAGATTGATTTGCTCAAGCAAATCACCACCCAAGCGGCGATCGCGATTCATCAGTCAGAGCTGTATCAGCAGTCTCAAGCTGAACTGGAGAAACGCCAACAGGCTGAGACTGTGTTGCGACAGCAATTTGAGCGGGAGCGTTTAATTACGGCGGTAGCGCACCGCATTCGTGAGTCGTTAGACCTCAATCAGATTTTGAACACGACAGTGGCTGAGGTCAGGCAACTGTTGCAGGCTGATCGGGTCCTGACCTATCGCGTCAATCCTGACGGTACCGGTTCAGTGACGAATGAAGCTGTTGGTTCGGGATGTTTTCCGTTAATGGATCAACCGCTACCAGAGGAGATTTTTCCGGTTGAAAGTCACCGCCTTTACCAACAGGGCCGGGTCCGCGCCATTGCTGATATTCGGCAAGACGGTATCTCAGCCTGTTTGGCAGAAACCCTCCATCAACTTGGCGTGAAGTCTAAGCTAGTGGTTCCAATTCTCCACAATCAAGAGCTTTGGGGGTTGTTAATTGCTCACCAGTGCCATCGCTATCGTGAATGGCAAACTTGGGAACTGGACTTTCTCAAAGAACTTTCGACCCATGTCGGCATTGCGATCGCTCAAGCAACCCTGTTAAAACAAGCGTCTCAGCAAGCCCAGGCGGAAGCCACCATCAATTGCCTCACCCGCATGTTGCATACGCCTGGAGATGCCATCCGAGTGATGCAGCAAGTGATTGATGCTACCGTTACCGCAGTGGGTTGCATTGGTGGACAGCTCTATATCTCTGCCGATACCGAAGAGCAGAGTGATCAGCTTTACCGTTCAGGCGTGCAACCCGCCTTAACCCTGGAGGTTGAACGATACCTTTGGCGTCGTTTGATCCAGAGCACGGAGGGTGGAAAGCATCCGATAACTAGTGGAGAAGCTCCAACCTACCATCTCTACACCCTGCAGGACTTTAGGCAAGATCCACACCTACGGACGTTAGGAGCGGCTTTCGAAGCGGTCGCCATTCATTCTGTCCTGATTGTGCCCCTGCAATATCAGCAGCAAGCCATTGGGTGGTTCAGTCTATTTCGTCGCGAACTGGGTGTAAATCTGTTTGCAACCGGTGGGTTGCCAAACCGCCAACAGACTATTGCCGATGCCAATCCATCCTCTCAAGACTTAGCGAATACGCCGTTTGACTTAGGTTGGAACGCAGAAGACATCAAACTGTCGCAAACCCTTGCTACCCATCTATACATCACCGTGATGCAGCGGCGGATTGAGGCAACCATTCGCCATCAAGCTTGTCATGACCGGCTCACTGGATTACCCAACCGACTGCTGTTTGAAGAAAAATTGGTCGAGGCTTTAGAACAACTCAAAACCATCCCTAACAGGCTAGACAGTAGGATGCTAGCGGTCTGTTTTGTGGATCTCGACCATTTCAAAGCCATTAATGACACGCTGGGCCATGCCGTGGGGGATCAGCTATTGCAGCAAGTAGCACGGCGAATTTCGGGCTGTTTAAAGGAGGGCGATATTGTGGCGCGTTGGGGTGGGGATGAATTTACCCTGCTGCTCCAAAATATTAAGTCCACTAAAGATATTACGAAAGTGGCTCAACGGGTTCTTAATAACCTGTGTGAGCCGTTTGTGTTCAATCACCAAGCCTTTCGAGTTACGACGAGCATTGGCATTGCTCTCGCCCCCAGCCACGGTCAAGATGCTGAGACTCTGCTGAAAAATGCGGACGCAGCCATGTATGACGCCAAGCATCAGGGGCGCAATAACTACAAACTCTACTCCTCTGTCACGGTAGGGAAGACTCTAGATCAACTGATTTTGACCCATGATCTTCATAAGGCTGTGGAGCAAACTGAGTTTGTGCTGCACTATCAGCCCCAGTTGGACTTGCAAACAGGCCGAGTGACTGCCGCTGAGGCTTTAATTCGTTGGCAGCATCCTCACAAAGGAATGCTGATGCCGGGAGAGTTTATCGAAACAGCCGAAGTGACGGGGCAAATAAGCGCGATCGATGAGTGGGTCATTCGTGCCGCCTGTGCTCAGATTCGCTCATGGCAAGATCTCGGGAACCCACTGCTGCGTATCGCTGTTAATCTTTCTGCTCAAACGATTCAGCAAAAAAACTTGCCCAAAAAGATTGCTCAAATCTTGCTAGATTATCGGCTTGATCCCAGCCAGCTAGAGATAGAAATTACCGAAAGAGTAGTAATGCAGAATATCCCTGCCGCGATCTCTACCTTGCAAGAACTGAAAGATATGGGGATTTATATCTCAATGGATGACTTTGGCACAGGGCACTCTTCCCTGGCTGCCTTGAAACAATTTCCGATCCATTCCCTCAAAATTGCCCGCGAGTTTATTCAAGATCTGTCCCTTGAAGCGAGGGAAATTGCTGTTGTGAAAGCGGTGATCGCTCTGGGCCACGGCCTAAATCTGGAAACGGTTGCTGAAGGGGTCGAAAAAGTAGAACAGTTGGAGATATTGCGAACCCTAGGCTGTAGTAGTGTTCAAGGTTACTTACTGAGTAAACCGCTCCCGGCCAAGCAATTTCAGCAATTTATTCAGACTCACAATACCCAGAGGAGTTGTGTAAGACAGTTATAAGAATTTAGTGAGCAATCGCAATCGTTAAAGAAACAGTCAGTCGTACCCAAAAAGACCTAAAGGCACTGCGTCAATTGGTTTCATTAAACGTGAGTTCGACAGTTAGAAAGCAGCTTGGGAGAGGGCTTTCAGCTCATCATCTGGGATACCCAACGAGGGCTTGTTCGGGTGGTAGGCATAGGCAATTAATCCCGAGACCAGGTTCACCAGAAAATTGAAGGGGCTGCGGTGCCGCGAATGCTCGATCTGACATAAGTGTTTGAGCTGCTCATTGACTGTTTCAATGATGAGACGCTTGCGCAGCAGCACCTTGTCCAGCAGCGGCATCAGGGAATTTTTCATGTTCTTTCGGCGTTTGGTAATCAGTTCCAAACCACGGTCAAAGAGGGTTTCAAACAGCGCCTGCGAGATGTAGCCCCGATCGCCAAACAGTTTGCCAACCAAGCCTTGGGTCATCTCAGGCACCGGCTTACGGTCATCGGTATTGCCCGGCGTTAGGGTCGCCGCCAGCAGTTCGCCTCGCTCATTAATGATCAGGTGGAGCTTGAAACCGAAGTACCATCCCACCGATGATTTGCCCCACCCCGCTAGGTGTTTGAACGTCTTGTGGGCCTTTGCCCGCTTGACATGACAGACGGCAATCGAGGTGGAGTCTAGGAAGCTGATGCCGGTCATTGCCCCAAAACAGCGGCGCTTCAGGACATGTACTAAAGCCACAAAGCTCCAAGGCATCAGCTCGATGAATCGTCCGTAG
>NZ_JACSWB010000077.1 GCF_016888135.1 Leptolyngbya sp. CCY15150 | reverse complement strand
CCCTACTCGTCTATAGTTTGGGGCAGCGCAAGCTCAGAGCCCAACTAGACCAGACGGGTGAAACGGTGCTTGACCAAAAGCAACGCCCGACGCCCATTCCGACCTTTCGCTGGATTTTACAGAAGTTCCAGGCGATTTACTTGGTCTCGATGAACACAGTTCAGCAGGTCAGCAACCTGTCTGAGGAGCGCAGCAAAATTATCCGCCTTATGGGCTTTCCGTCCTGCCGCTACTATCTCCTAAATTAAGACCTGTCAACCTGCGGAATGTCGGTTTCTCACTGCTGTTTAATAATTTCAGCTATCGCAGTCATCTCTTCATCTGCTAGAAATGGCACTTGAGCATAAATAAGATCAGATTGGTTAGTCAAGCGGGCAGCTAGATGTCCTTTGCCTAGAAGATTTTCTGCTCCTTTATATCCAAGCGAAATTTCCGAAGTACCAACACTCTCGACTCTTAGGATCAAACGATTTCCCAAGTTGTCTCGAAGCTGAACCGGAAGAACATTGGCATCAGGTCTTTGGGCAGCAAAGATGAGATAAATCCCTGCGGCTCTTGCCTTCACCCCCAGTCGCTGCACCGCAGCAGACACAGCTGCTTTATACTCATCAATTAGCATCCATTCCGCAAACTCATCATGAACTAGCCACAACACGGGAAGTCTGTCCTGCTCAGCTACCTTGCAGTTATAGTCCTGCAAGGATTTCGCTTTCTGAGAAACAAACTTTCGGTATCGGTTGTCCATCTCTTCAACCAGGAGATCCAAAACCTCAATTGCACGATCTTGCTCAATAATGATTCCTTCTTTGAGATGAGGTAGATCACTAATGTTGGCGTAATCAACTCCCATCTTAGGATCAATTAAGTAGATGCTTGTCACTTTGGGAGAGTTAGTCACACAAATGTCAAGGATGAGATTTTGCAGAAGAACAGACTTACCACTGCCTGTGGCACCAGCAATTAGTGTGTGAGGAGCATGTTGCTCCAAATTCTCAAAACTACTGCCTAGATTAAGGTAGAGCAGTTCTCCATCCAGTTCCTTAACCCCAATAACAAAGCTGAGGTTGACGCTAGAGGGCGATCGATTGATCTTTCGCTTTGCCCACACTTCCCGTAGGGAAATCGTTTGACGTTGAGGACGGGCAACGGTGACAACAATTTCACCAGGCTGACCATAAACACTAATAATGTTTAGAGCGTGAGTGGTCAGCAGTTGTGATCGCTTCTTCTCGATGTCATCTAGCTTCAGATTATCCGAACCTTTCAATCTAACGATTGCTGCATTTGGAGTCAGGCGTTTACCTTCGATTTTGGCTTGCAGATTGTATCCTAATAGAGCCGTTCGCAGTTTTCCAGCCGCTTCTTCCAACCACTTTTCTGCCTCTGCATCGCCTTGGCTGGTCTGAGCTTGCCCCTGCTGCCACCAAGAAACCAGTGCTGGACTCGCCCAATTATCTACATCCTCAGTAGGTGATGCAACTAGAGAGATAGTAGCTTCAGTTTCAAGGGGCTGATCAGGCAAAGTTAGCTGAAGTGGACTGTCAGGATTTTCAGGCGGACTAACTTTTACAAGTATTGGAGGAGGAGAAATTGTTGCCTCGACTTCCTCAATTTCTAAAACCCATGTAACTCGATCCGCAGGCAGTAATGCTTCTGCTACTGTCCAGGGCTTGTCATCGCCAATCTGTTCCCTTACGGAGAAGAGTGTTTGTCCTGATTCATAAGCCAGAACCAGTTTACGGACAGACTCTCGATCAAACACTTCTTGGAAGCATCGTTTGACTTTAGGAATAGGCGATCGCTCCCCTTCAGTATTGCTGTCGTTTGTACCCGATACAAAAACCTGGGAGTAACCGGATAGGTCGATACGAAGCGTACCTGAGCGAATTTGTTCACGCCACTGCTCAATGTTCAGTTTGTTATCGGAACTAAACTCAATGCCGTCGAGTAGAAGATCGCTGAGGCGAGATAGCCAGAGGTCACGGTCAAGGCGACCTGGACTAATAAAGAGGGCATCGGCAATGCGATCAACTGTTTGCCGGAGTTGGTTCTGTGAAGTCTTGCGAGCGTCAGCTAAGCCCGCTACGTCGATGTATTTTGCCTCAGCAATGATGACTTTTAGGATAGGTTCGTCATCAATATACTGTGGTGAAATTGCCATGGTGTCAGCAATTTGACCTTCTTTTTGCCCTAACCAGGAAGCGTAGTCATCTAGGAAGTACCAGCCAATCGGGTTTTGCGTTCCCATTTCGGCGGTAATTAAAGCCTTACTTAAAACGACCCCCATTAGTTCGCTGGCAAATCTGCCGCACTTTGCAGCTCGCAACACAATGTCACCGGAAACAGCGTTGGCTTCATTAATTAGGCGCTCTACCAATCTATCGATACGGTTACTTTCCAAGCCTAAATTCAAGGCTTCCAAGCGTTTTCTGACCAGCACCTTGAGGACATTCAGAGAGGCGTCTGAAGAGACGAGGAAGTTCCGCTCATCAGTACGGTTCTGCTGGTAGCGAATAACCTTCACGCCCTGGTTGACGAGTTGTCGTCGCTCTAGCAAGTCATCGTAATTGACTACCCATTCGCCTAAACGATGGCTTTCATCAAAGGTTGTCCTCGTCGTTTCATCCTGAAAGGAAATTTGACGGGCAGGTAAGAAGTGTTGGTCAGGAGAACAGTCTTCACCTTGAGCAATGCTATACACCATGTCGAGGTAGGCTTGCCCAACCACAGTCTGCTTCGGACAGGTGAGATAAACGGTAGATTTAAGCTCATCTTTAGCAGACGGACGCTTACGTGCCCAACGAGCAGGAGAATGGATCAACATCTCGGCTGTGCTACTGTCAAATGGTGATGGTTGCCAAACCACTTTCGCCTGCCGTGAGATTGCATCTTGTAGAAACACAATGTCGGCAAATTTGCCTTCTGCAGGAGTTGTGGAAGGAACATCGTTAGACATGACTGAGATTCTCAGTCTTGCCATAAAGTCCTGGGAAACCTCACTGGCAATGAAAGCATCGGGATCAGCAGCAGAGCTTTCTAACATCTGCTCGTAGAGTTGAGTAAGTTTTTGCCTATTCCGATGGCGCAGAACAACCTGGCAACGAACTTCTTCCCGACCATCTTGTAGTTCCTCACTCAGTTTGTTAACGATTGCTTGAGGCAGTTTAATTGAATCGGTTTGGTACAGAACTACGCTCAGATTCGTTTTCTCATGAGGAAGAAGTTCCACGTAGCGACGGATAATTCCTAGCAGACGATCAGCTGCTTCAGCCGGATTTTCGTTGGTAGTGCGATCTCTCTCGTCCTGTGTAGGGCGCTCCATTAGGCTGTAATCGTTGACCGTGTCAGATACAGACAGCAATTCGGGCTGCTGCCCCTGGTAACCAACACAAACTTCAGGATAGTAAGGATGCTCAATTTCATTACGTAAATCGGCGAAAAATAGACGGGAATCACCAAAGTTAACCTCTGGTGTGGAGATGATATACCGAAGGAGCCCTGACAATTGGCGGGCTTTGACTGCTAGGGAAGCTAATCGCATCGGATGCCAGGGGGCGATGATAGCAGCAGGGTTACCGCGTTCAACTCGGATGCAGCCCAAGCGCAAGATGGGTTGATAGATGTCAATGCGATTGAGGTCGCCTTTGGCATGATTTAGAACAGTCTGGAGCAAATTCCCATAGGCTTCACACTGGTGCAACAGGTCTGGACTGGCAATACCTTGCCCTTCATCGTTGAAACTGACGATCGCTGCTCTATATCGCTCCGCAAAAGTGTTCCAGGCGACGGTGATTGTTTCAGCCGCATCCTTGGAAAGGCGACCATCTGCGACGGCTTGTTCGAGTTTTTTAGGAAGGGTTTCGTCCAGATCGCTCTTGCGATCATACTTACTGACTAAAGAACCCCGATTTTGGCGATATGCTGCCATTAGGGTACCAACATCTAACAGAGCAATTCCCTGCAACCGTCCCTTCTTACTAACTAGCTCTCTCGATACCTGAGAAAGTTGGAAAGGTGAGTTTTTAAGTAGCCGTCCTAGATCATTGCCCAATTCCATCCCAATTGAATTTGGATGACAACGCCAGATCAGTTGAGTCTTAGCAATGAGAGCCTGAGCATTATCCCGCATCTCGACGTAGAATTTGATTTCTGTTGCAGTTTTTGCTACGGAGGTATTCTCACGGTACTTTGCTTTTTGCTTTTCCTGAGTCTCTTTCAGTAACGTATCGTATTTGAACAGCCAGTGGGTTTCCCAATCAATATGAGGGGCAGTCAGTTGCTCAATACCTCGGTAGCGAGTGCAAAAATACTGACCCACGTTAGCATTGAGTTCCAACCATTTACTTTTTCTACTACTTTTTTGAGTTTCAATTTTAAGTGATTTAACACCAGCAACAGTTTCTGCTTGGTCAAAAAGTCGCTCAAAAGCTTGTAGCAAACCAATTAGAAAATCTGTGCATTCAATAGGTTGTCCATAGACAAATTTATCCCACTTCGCTTTAAGTTTGCGATCGCCCTCAAGCTCATGACGATGCGCGTCATAAAATTCCCGATCCTCGTCTAGTGCCTCACGCTTATTACGCTTTTTCAAAGCATTAATGTATTGAGCTTCTGATTCCGTTATGGTATCGGGATACTCATCATTAAAGAAATCTAGGGTGAGAGAGGCAATGTCTGTTTTTTGCGCTTGTAGCCCAGAAAACAACGTATTGATGTTATCCGATTCCCACTCAAACTTTGAGAGGGCTTCAGCTTCAGAAGTCCAACCTGCGGAACTGGCTATGAATGTTTGGATAGCAGGATAAGCAACCGCAGGAATGCCATCCTTTACCTTGTCAAAAGCAGTCTGAAGGTCTTGATCGTCAATTGGTTTGCGGTTGGGTGTTTGCTTCAGCAATAAGCACGCACGTTTAGAAAAGGCTTGCTGAAATAGCTTTTCCCAGCGTTGAGTTTGTCCTAATTGGGTTTCAGGAATAGCACGAAAGTAACCAGAATCGCGGGGGAGACGCAAAGCGGGAAGTGCCCACCCAAGTGCATCTACAACTGGAAGGCTTTCTTGAAGGATGCGCGATCTCGTTTGAACAATGTAGTCCGCAAAATGCTCTAGGCTAAGTGTGCCAACCTTCTGAAGTCCATTGAGGGCTTTGCGCCAGTATTCAATCTGCTCAATAGGAAGTGCCAACTCTTTTGCAGCTAAGCTAATCCAGCACTCAATCTGTCCCTTAAGTTCTTGAGCACCAACTGAGGTAATGTCATTCAGAGATTGAGCCTGGTCGTCGCTGATATTAGCCAGCAGTAGTGCAGGGCGATCGCAATCTGAGTGACGCAGGTGGACTGTACGCTCATCGGACAAAATTTCGGCAGGTAAGCTGAAGCTGCCTACGAGATCTCGTGGAACTTGAATCTTGATGATCGGGGCGAGTTCGGAGTCATTGAGAATAGTTTGGCATACGGCGGCAACCTGCTGGGCGGTAAGACGATTCAGCAGAAACCGTGCAACTCCCTCGTTGGCCTCGTCGGTTTGAATTGAGCGTTTTAGGAAGTCAGCCGCAACTTGACCAATCAGTTCAATAGTCTGCATCATCTCACCTCTGAGGCAAAGGGATTTTGAACATAGGCACAAGCATCGGAAAGGCGTTTGAGCAAGCCAATACTGGCAAGGCGACGTTCAAGCCGTTCGGCATTGGCTACAAAGTCTTCGCGGTCAGCATCACCGGAGTTGATCAAGTCAGTGGCTTGGCGATCACCAATAACAAAACCATATTTTTGGTGCAGTTGCGACAAAAACTCCTGAAACTCCATACGAGTCGGCACAGAGGCGAATACTAATGTCCTCAACAAGGAATCCGTAGGTGCATAGCGAGTGCGACGGCTACCCCGACTAGACGACAAACCGATTTCGCGCGACCAGGTTCCATGAAACTTGCCGAGGTGTTGCTGATGTCGTTTGACTGCCCTTTCTCGTAAAGAGTTTAGAAGATCTTCTGGCGAACCTGAACCGTCTGATTCCTCTTTGGCAGACCAGGCAAAACGCTCTTCTAGCAAATCGATTGCGTCCTCACCCGGAGTATAGGAGTCAAGACACGCCTGCCATTCTGGTGAATCCGCGATGCTACGAACGGTGTACTCAACCGCCCGTTGAGGCAGATTATTGTTCTTCTGAAATTCATCTGATGCCAACTCACGCACTGTTGTCTTTTTAGGCGCGACAATTTCCAAAACAAACTGTGTTGGGGTAGCCTCGCCTAATGTTGCCTTGGCACGGCTTAACAAGTAGATAATCAGGTGCAGCCCGGTAATAGTAACAATGTGAGGTAGGGAATCGTAGTCGGGCAGGTCACAGCGTAAGATACTGAGCCAGTCGTCAGCTAGTTTTCCATACTCAAGCAACTTCTCATAGGGAAGATAGGGTGGGCTGCCACTGGTTCTAGGCACGCTCCGTTCCGAAGGAGATTGGAGGGCAAGGACTAGCTGATTCCACTTGGAGCCTCGATACTCAACCGAGTAATTCTGGGTGATTATCCCGGTACTCTCTAAACGGGAGAGAATTTCCTCACCCCGACCGCTTCGGCAGAGCATGAGATATAGAAGCTCGCCTGTTCTCCCAAAGAAGCGACGGTCGTTTGTCACTTTCTCCCCAGTTACCCTTAGGTCTTCGTAGAGACAGTCAGGGCCGTATGGAAAAACGAACTTAGAACTCCATCGTTTGTTGCTGTCACCCTCAATGGCACTTGATTGTAGGAATTTGACAATTTCTGCAAAGTCTTTAAAGGATTCAAATCGGGATTTTAGATAGCTAAAGTCAGGCGAAGCCAACCCACCTACGTTATTAGCAATAGCATTTATCCAAGTCTGCCATCGCTCGTTGTCATCTAATCCTTCTGTAGCGACAGCCTCAATATGGGGATTGTTGAACAAGATATTGCGAAGATAAAGGCGTGGGTAAATTTCGTACCTTAGGTCATTCAACTTGCTCTCTACAAAAGCCCGTCCGTTGCTTGCTTCTGACTGTGTAATGCAAAGCATTTCCAAAATGCAAAGCCACGGGGTTTGCTCATCGTATAGCCGATGACCCCAGATAGATTCGTCAACCCACATATTGAGTTGAGACTGCTCGATATATTGGGGCCGTGGGAGGATTTCAAGCATTAGAAGTAAACCTCAAGTGTTCGTTCACTTGCAATACCACCACTATTCACTTCCAGCAATCGAATATTCATTGCCTCTTCTCCATCGTCTTCTCTCTCCAAAGTCTGTCGGACTGAAAGCTGCCTGAATACTTGAGTTTTAAAGGCGAGTACATCTTCATAGCACTCCTGCGAAAAGCTACTTGGAAGAGCACCTTCGGCAACTCTGCTCAGATACTCATACCGGGTTAAGGTTAGGTTGAAACGAATTGGCTCAACCTCTGAAGCAAGGTTAACAACTAAGATTGGCTTCTTGCGGCTTTTATCCAACTCTACTGACACACTTTCACCCCGTTTTCGAGCAACGGAGATAGACTCTTCATAAACCCTGCTAATTCGTGCTTGGGAGTAGCTACCAGAAGTTGCTAAGAGTAGTTCGTCTTGATTGTTGACCAACAGCCCTGTGAAGATACGATTTAATCCCCTGATAAGACGCGAAGTAATCGACTTAGGGATTTTTTCGCCTTCCTGTAAAACTTTGAAAAGACCGTTCAAATATTCTCCAGCATACTGAAAGATCGTGAGATCCCAAAGCTTCATGTCTGTGGTGTGATCGCTGAGAATAGTAAAAAATAAACGCTGCCGTTGGGCTTGAAGAACATTAAGAAATTCTTCACGTCCCTTTGCAGCATCACCTTCTAAGTAAGAACGCTGCTGAGCCTGATATTTTAAGTCGGCTCCGTAGAATGGGTCAGATAGAACTAAATCCGTGTAAAGCGGCTGTAACTCTGGATCGTCTGCTCCAAAAATCAGAATATTGTCAATTTGATTACTAGTTTCCGCACCAATACCAAAGCCACGTAGAACTTTGAAGACCTCAGTTGACTCACGCCGCCGCTCAGGCAAGTTCTCGCCGAAGATATTACGGTAGAGGCTGGCAAGCGATGTAGTTTCAGCAGCAATAATCTCAGAAACCTTCCGACAATTGAGTAACTTATCTCTTGCGTCTGGATGACCTAGTAAGGCATTGGCAATCAGTAGAAGTAATTGACGCACTGGAAGATGCATCTGATTTAGCTCGCACAGTTCGAGGAGATCCGTCAAGCGTTCTCGTGTGGTTCGATCCGCATCAGTTCCTTCTAGACGCTGTTTGTTCTGCCAAATTGGACATCCTTGGTTCTGATAAGCACATTGATTACAATCGCCCCAGCCCGGATGTTCCAGAATAGCTTTCAGAATCCGTGGAAATAAGACAGCAGCACTTTGACGGCTTAGGTTATAAAGTTTGACTTGGAAGCCATCTAACTCACGCAAGTCTCCCACTAAAAGATCTTCGATCGTCTTTCGTACTGGCTCAAGTTCTTCAATCTGCGCTGCTTCTGTCCATGCTTCTACTAACTGCCCATCGTTTGCCGCAATTAAATAGACTTTGGAAGTGTCCTTGCCTAAGATGGCAGTTGCTATTTGTGGTAAAAGCGATTGCTTCTCTTCTAGAGTTAGTTCGCTCAAATCCTTGATGACAACTAGCTGCTGATCGCCCAACATCAACCGTTGAATCTTACTATCCTTTTGCCAATCATCAACAGAGCCGCCAAACTCTTCCCAAATCTGCCGACAGTAGTAAGTTTTACCATCTCCAGCCGTGCCAGTTAAAATGACCGACTTGGGCGAAGCTGAGCGGAAGTTATCAAGTAATTCGCCTAGATACTCAGTTTCAAAGGCGATCGCTTGAAGCTTCTTGCGTCGTAAAGTACGCTGAATCACCTCGTCATACATATTGTCATTACGGGGAATTGGTCCGTACTGACGCAAAAAACTAATCCAATTAGATGTAGAGCAAGAAGGTGATTGAGATGGCATAAATTACATAGTTGATTGGGCTTGAGGGACGAAATTGCATTTATAGCAGTTTAAGAATAGTTATTTTTTATAGAAACATTAGGCAAATATTGAAAGAGCCATGTGAACCTTGAGTCTCACTAGTACTTCGCGACGTAAATGTGTTCACCGTCTAATCAACAGTCGCGCAAGCCTCTGGCTTGCTGCAGGTGAGCTCGACAATAGTCGAAAGTCTCCGCCGTAGTGTAGTAGTATTCAGGATTTTGAAGACGTCATCCTTCTTGAGAGGGAAAGTTGTATAGAAACTGGGCTACAGCTTAGGCATAGGGAGCTTTATTTAACAGCACTCGGAGTTCTACAATTCCTTTTAGTAGATTTCCCTAAAAAGTCATAGATGGCACATCAGGCAAGGAAGCGTATCATCTTCTTCATCAAGGACTCCTGACAATACTTCTGACAGAGGTTTATTGGGAGCTTTTTGAGTTTCTCTTTGAATTGACCTCTCATGACTTTCAAGGATTTCTTGCTTTCGCTCTAATAGCTCTAACAATGTTTCCCCATCAGTCCAAGTATATTTTCTGCCATCCTTATGCTCTTGCTCATAACGAACAGCTTCAGCGAAAAGATCAGGGTGCTTCTCATGAAGCATGACCCACTCATATTTGCGCTGAAAGAAGCAGAAAAAACAACCAGAGCGACTTCTCCACTGATAGTAGTCGGGTAATCCTAGTCCATGGTCTTCTAGCAATCGAATTATGTCGGCTTTAAGCATGCCTCGTTCTTTGAAAGGGTAGACTGGTTTAAGATTTGGCTTTGTTGAAACATAACCATCCCTATTCTCATCAGCCCTAATGCCTACGTAACTAACAGCTTCGTCATCGCCTATGAATTTTTCCAAAGGAATAATCTTTAGCTGCTTAGTACACCAGCGGCTTCTGGGTGATGGAAGATATCCATCGTAAACCTCTAGCCAATGATCAAAGCCTTTTTCAGGACTAAGATACTTGATTTTAATTCCTA
Source organism: Leptolyngbya sp. CCY15150 (assembly GCF_016888135.1). NCBI lineage: Bacteria > Bacillati > Cyanobacteriota > Cyanophyceae > Leptolyngbyales > Leptolyngbyaceae > Leptolyngbya > Leptolyngbya sp. CCY15150. Next base: position 26,629 of record NZ_JACSWB010000077.1, on the reverse strand, counting down.
GTCGAGCTTTGATTTTTTCTAGATAGTCATAGGTTTCTTGAAGTTCTTTTCCAGTGTCACAAAAGAAATATTCCATTTCTGGAATCTCTTTGTGCAGCAGTACCGCCAGCGCTGTACTGTCTTTACCGCCGGAGAGCCCCATGATATGGCGAACGGGTTTAGTCATTTATCTATTGTGAGTGAGCTTGCTGCTGGAGGGGGAGAAAAAGTGTCTGTACAATCAATATTTTTAGGAGTTCGGCAAATAGGCTTTTTGCCATTATAGCAGTGACAACAAAAATGAGCTTGGCTTTATCGCTCCTTGATGAACTTTTATTTCACATGTTTCTTGGTTAAGATCAATGGCATAGACCATCATCAACTGGTATTGATTGCTATGGTCTATCGCAAATTGCCGCTCACCTTCTGATAGGGTAAACGACGACATTGGTTTTAGTGTTCCCTTTACTTTGCCATAGATTACCGGAGCTTGGGCTGTACCCACTAGGATATCAAATCCTGGAGTGGTGTAGGGCTGCTGAATAACCTTTTCGGTAGGGTAGCATTGGTGTAGGTAAGTGGTGGCAGCAGCCATGGCAAACTCATCTATTGCAATATCTTGGGCTTCGCCATCGGGGTTGGGCAGGTGGTAGCGATCGCCATGCTTGGCCAGTTCCAGCACCCGGTAATGGCGCAAAATTTCGGCATCATCCAGACTGCCATCGGCTGTGCGCCGCTGGAGCCAAGTCAAAATGGCGGTTTCGCAGATACGTTGGGCTTCGGCAACGGCTTGCTCATCGGACAGGTCGAAGGGGAGTAAAAAAGTCTGGTTGTCTTTGTCATAAATAACGACCTGATGCTTTCCAACTAACCAGCGCTTAGGATTGTCCATCAAAACCCGATCCCAATGCTCTGCTCCCACCTCGTCGTACCCACCCAAGGTGCGGGCTAGGTCGGCACGAGTAGCCAGCCCCCCTCGCGTCAGCAGGTGCAGTATCACCACTGGCTACTCGTGCCGCCTGCATCGACATCTGGTGGGTGAGGAAATCGAGAAGATCTGCGATCGGGCGCATGGGATTGCTTAGGAGGTGTCTTTGCTTTAGGGTACCCTGGGGCTGGGTTTGATCATCAGTCAATAGCCTAGAATGTTGCATTGCTTCAGAAGACTTGCCCCTACAGGGTTACCTTTAATCTCATCTGGTAGATATGCAGTTTTCGCGCCCGATGCAGGGTTGCGCGCTAAACACCTCGTCTAGCATGTCTCGGGCCGGGGTGGGTCAATCTGCTTTACAGGACGCTTGAGTGGCCGCATGGTTCTTATCCCTTAGAACGCCTCGGTCTTGTCCTGCGGCGACGGCCATCGCCGGCAGGCTCCTGATAGGACTTTGACTCATCAAACATGCGCTCGGTTAACCGAGTTAGTAAAGCCTCTTGCAGTTGCGGGTCGGGGAACTGTTTGAAGATATCGTCGATGGAGGGGTCTACCTTGGCTTGGTGCTCGTCACTGGCCCAGACCATCTTGTTGACCTCGGTACCATCGGGGCGAGTCACCGTCAGCCGCCGGGCTTCAAACCCACCTTTGCTGGTGGCTTTCACGGTCGCCTGCAACGCCTCTAGATTTTTAAATCGGCGGGAAAGGTCGCTGAGGTTTAGCTCGAAGCGAGTCATATCCTCATCTTTCCAAGATTCTGCTGGTTTATCGGCAATCACCATGACGATCGCTTCTAACCACTGGCGATCGCCCACCGCCTCATCCGCCGCTGCCCTAGCGAAACGGTTAAGGCTGGCCTCGACACAGTTGCCCAACACTCGGCTAGCGCGAAACTGAAGGTCTTGGCGCAGTTGGGTGCGATCGCTGTGTACCCCAAAGGCGCTGTAGAGCAGGTCTTGGCACTCGGTCAATAGAGCATCGTAAGCGCCATTGATCTCGCGCAGGGCTTCCACCAAGTGCTCCCGAAAGGTGCGAGCGATGGTGCCATCATCGGCCTCAGAAACCACGATGGGCGCTAGGTCGCAGGCCTGGGGAAGCGCCTCAAATAGCAGCTCATCGGGCTCTTGGGTATGGAGCAACGTTTGCAGCACAGCACGCGATCGCCCACTAATGCGACGAGTTTTGAGCGTGAAATTGGGCAGCTTGCGCACAAACTGAATCAGCGGCTTGACCACCGACAACACCGTCAGGTTTCGCGCCTTCGACTGGCGGTGGGGTTTTCCCACGCCACCCCGCAAAATCTCTTCTAGCTCACGAAAGACCTGGCTACGCACCCCGGTAACTTCAATGTGCTTGACCGAGAACCGGGCGGGATCTTTCACCAGCAGCTCAAAATGCTCTGGCCCCAACACCGGGATAAAGGTGCCTTCTTTGTAGACGCTGACCTCATCACTGTAGTGCAGCAATACCGCTGCCAGCAGCACCGGAATTGCGCCTGATTTCATGCCGTAGGGCGGAGCGTTGAGCGTCTGGTAAAGCTGGCCGAGAGATAAGGGCGCAGCGGTGGCCCCGAGGCAAAACTTGGTGATCGCTGTCCAGATGGGGCCAAGGTTTGATTGGCCAAGAGTGGCCCTCATCCCTAGCTCTTCTCCCCCAGGGAGAGGGGAACCGGAGGGGAGAGTTCTCGTTGCTCCTGTGCTAGAAGAAGAAGACTGAGAGGATGGGCGCGGCGGGTAAAAGCCCCATTCGTCTAGCTCTTGACGGTGAATGCCGGTCTGCTGGAGTACGGAATAGTACATGGCTACCTCTGGCCCATAGCCCTCCAGCCCCAGGCGCTCAATCTCGGGTTGTTCTAGCATGGCTTCGAGCAGCACTCGGCGCGCTTTGGCCCCTTGGGATGTGAGGGTGCGGCGGTTGATCAGCTCATTCCAAAGGACGGGGGTTTTGGGATAGGTGCGATCGCACACCGCCGACAGCAGGGCATTAAAATCCGTAACGCTACCGATGCCCTGGGGCTTGCCCTCGACCCAGCAGGCATTGTGGTGGGTGCCAAAGTTAAACGCCTGGGAGAGGGTGTCATCTAGCAATTGCTTGAGCTGCAAGCGGCGATGACGCACTTCTCGCAGAGCCACCTTATCGCTTTGCAGGGCGCTTTCCCGGCTATAGATTTGGCAGAGGGCACGATATTCCTTGGCCCGAATAGTTAACAGCGGTAGGTTCGCCGCCGCAATGACTAACAGGGGCTTGCCATCTATGGTTTGGGCGGGCACCGAGCTAGGGGTCGTTTCGCTCAGCCAGTAGGCTACAACGCCATCACAATCGGCCTGGGTGCAGGCTAGGGTTTCTAAAGTGCTGCTGCTGGCTAAGTAGTGGCGCTCAAAATAGCGCAGGGTGCCGGTGCGGTAGCTGTGGCGCTGGGCCACCATGGGCTTGAGCGGATAGGTCTCGGTGAGCAGGTCGGCCAGGGGCAGGGTGTCTTTGGCGATGTATTGGGCGATCGCCGCTTCCACGTCAAAGTCAGACCCTTCCCACAGGCGCAGCTCATCCACCGCCCGCCGATAGGTGACAATGCCCTGCTGGTGGGTGACCACGTTGATCTGCTCTTCCCAATGCTCCAGGGCGGCGGTGTCGGGTTGATCGACCAAGGCCAATTTCACTAGGGGGCGGGTGGCGCGAAACAGGCCGGTACTGGTCACCAGGTTAAGCAAGCCAATGGTTTTGAGCAGAACCACGGTATCTGCGCCCCGGTGCTGAGCGTCGGCCACCAGGGTCTGGATCTCTAGCCAACGCTGTAGCCCCGGACGAGATCCCATACCCGCCCCAAGGGATTCCACAAAATAGTCGTAGAGGTGGTGCAGCTTCAGAGTTGGCAAAGCCTTTACTCCCGCTCCATCGACGCCTGGAATTGGAATTTCTTCAATCTCCGCCGACTCTAAAAATCCCTGGAACGCGTGAGGTTCGGCACTGGTGAGAAACGTAAACAGAGAGCGATCGTTCTGGGCGTAGCGAATGCACAGCTCCGGCAACACCATAGCCGCCAGGGGATGGAGGGGGTAGGTGGCCTCTATGAGTTTGGGGGAGAGTTCCGTGAGGTTGGCTTTCTCGCTAAGGACGGCGCACCAGTCTTGAGTGAGCTGTCGCACCGGGAACGTGAGGGTTTCTGCCTGGGATCGATTGATGGCTTGCCCCATCAGCCGCAGCATCTGCTGAGACGACTCGGTGAAGGGGATATCCTCAAACCGTCCTTGGATTTTGGCCCATTCGTTTTTTTCCACCGCTGCAAGCCGCTGACCATAGTCGGCAAAGGACTGGTGCAGCAGACCAAAGATATAAAGTCGGGTGTCTTTCTTGCGCGACAGCTCTGCGAGCTGCTGAAGCAGATATAGATCAGCCGTGCCCTGGTTCTGAGTGGCGTGCTCTAGAGATTTGCCCAGTTCATCGATGACGAGAATAATGTCGGTATCGACGACTTTAGAGAGCTGCTTGATCAGGTTGAGAATGTCGCGATCGCCAAAGGAAGCCTCGTTAAACGCTAGCTCGCCTTCCCAGTCGGTTAGCTTTCTAACAACCTCTGGCTCGCATCCCAATGCCCAAAAGTCATCGGTAGCTTTAGTGAGGGCTCTAACCAACGTGTGTCTCAGCGGCTCTCGTTGGGCGGTGGCCACCGCTCGAAACAAGCCCTGCTGGGGAAATTTCTTTTGCAGGGCCTCATATTCTGGGCTGTCGAGCGGGAGGCTATGTCGGGCAATGTCTAAGGCAAGTTGCCGCGCCGGACTTTCCACCGGTCCAAACAGGCTGGTCAAAAAGTGGGCGAAGGCCGATTTACCTGTGCCATAGACCCCCGTCAGCGTCCAGGCCGTGGTGCGCTTACGGCCAAACATCGACGCCAAGATTCGCCGCAGGGCATCAACTGCGCGATCGGTGAGAATGTAGCCCTCTACCGCCTCCGATGCGTCAAAATCGCGCTCTAAGTTGATAGAGCGGGCATAGCGGCGGTTAACACCCAGAAACTCGGCTAAACGTTGAGAACTCACTACCTATCAACTCGCGACTACATACCAACCCATGATTACACGCAACTAGGCGGAAAAATACTCGTCAAGAATAGCCTCAGACATCTCCAGCGGATCGCCTTCGTATTGAAGTTGTAGCAATCCAGCGCTGTCTGAGATGAACAGATCTTCTTGGTCGTTGCGTTGCCGGGCAACGTGCTCAATGGCTTCGGCGATCGCTGCCTCCGAAAGTTTCAACACCCGCCCTGGGCTGCCTGCTAAATAAGCCAAGCGGGAAACGCCCATGGCGGAGCTTTCATTTTCAGTCATCCCGGCAAATTCTAGACAGGCTGCCACCACCAGTTCAGCAGGCAACGTCTCCTTGGGGCCAACCTGAAACTCGTAGCGCCTACCATCCCCCACGCTGTAGAGCAACCGCAGGGCAGTGAAGGGGCAGTCGATAGAATCTTCGGTCGGCCCCTTTTTGCTTTCCTGGTCAGCGTACATGCGTAAGAGGCAGTTCACATCCTTTCGTAGAGACGAGTCGGCAATGTTGGCACTAAAGCTATTGGCGTAGTCTCGCAAGTCATCTACCAGGTGCTCTGGGGTAAACTCCGCCGCCTGAAATTCACCAAAGGCATAGGCCCAAGCTGTAGCAGTGCAGGGGGCTTTGAGTAAATTCCAGTGGAGCAGCCAGAGACTGGCCGGATTTTCTAGAAATGGGTCCCAGCCCTCGTCACTCAGCAGTTGTTGACCTAGCCCGGTCGGCAAAGTTTGGCGATCAGTTTCCACCAGCACCTTAAATGCGCTACACCAGTAGCGAATTGAGCGCACCATGTTCTTTCCTACGCCAAGCAGCACTGGCGCGTCTTCTCTCAAGAAGATATTGGGATCTGCTACTGCCAGGTCATAGCCCTTTTTCAGCCAGCCAAAGCGAGGATGAAAGGTCTCATGACGAGCGAAGACCGCCGTAGCCTTGGGTTTTTCTTTGACTGCGACATTTCTCATCTTGGATAGATCAAAAGTATTGTTTCATTATGGCGGTGCTGGGCTAATTTCTCTAGATTCTTCCCTGGGAGTATTTCATCTAAAAAGTCCTGCTTAAGGTTGCAAACCCGTCCCGTTGAGCCTGTTGCAGTGAAACCCTGAATAGGTAGTTCGCTGCAACACTCTGACTAGGTTTTCACTGAAGTGTCCCATTTGGATACAATTGTTTAACGAATCCTGATCAAACTCTACAGGTAGTAGTTGTATTCGTATAGAGATACTATATGCTCGAAGTACCTCCTGCAAAGTTTTGAAAAGCTTTAAGTTCGGTAGGATTAAGAGCTATTAGCGCGACATCGGTGGAGTTTGCCAGCACTCTATGGACAAAGTCTCGACAGAACTGCCGCCCTACTCGGAACTGTGCCAGCGCAGTTCCGTTGGTAAGCGACTGCCCGATGCTCTCTATGTCCATGTTTCTGCTCTGGCGCACCTTGCCCCCATCCTACAAGCTGTTGAGAAGCAGGCCAGAACCCACACAACCCTCGCTGAAAAAGCAACCCTGGTCAAGTTCAGCATCAACAAGTCGCAAGTTGCCTACCTGTTTTATCCAGATTTTGATACAGAGGCCCACCCTGCTCTTCAAATTAGCATTCAGGTCAATCTAGAAACTCTGCAAGCTACAAGCCGCGACTACAGCACCACCAACAATCCTCCCGTCTTGCACCGCAAAGAAACCTTTGTCGTTGCTGACTATCCGCACTATGCCACCTTCGCCTGGCTAACCAAGCAGGAAGATACCCTGGGGCTGCTAGATGACCCACGTGGTATTGGCTTTCGCCATGCTTGGGAGCAACGCTTGCAAGAGCGCAAGCTGGTTATTCATGGCCATGCCCTCGCCTGTCCGATAACCGCGGCGGCTAAGCAAACCCAGCCCAAGCCAAAGATTCAGCGGCATAAAGCGGCGATCGCCCGCGTCACTGCCTCCAAACCCGTCCGCCTCGCTGTCGAAGCCGGACTCTTCTCGCCTGAAACCACCTACTTCGACTACGGCTGCGGCCACGGGGCCGACATCGAATACATTCACCGTCTGGGGTTAACCAGCGCCGGGTGGGATCCCCACTTTCGCCCTGACATTCCCCACACCCCAGCCGATGTGGTCAACCTGGGCTATATCATCAACGTTATTGAAGACACTGCCGAGCGACGAGAAGCCCTGATCAATGCCTGGAGCCTAGCCCAGAAGGTGCTAATCGTTGCTGCCCAGGTGTTGATCGATGATCGCACCCGAGGCGTCATCGCCTATGGCGACGGCATCATCACCAGTCGCAACACATTTCAAAAGTACTACGAGCAAGAAGAACTCAAAGCCTACATCGACCAGGTGCTGGGCGTAGACGCCATCCCCATCGCTCTGGGTATCTACTTTGTCTTTCGGGACGAGGCTCAGTCCGAAGCCTTTCGGGCCTCCCGGTTCCGCTCCCGCGCCACGGCTCCCCGCATTCGCCTTAAGGTCAGCAAGTTTGAGGAATACCGCGATCGCCTCCAACCCCTGATGGACTTCTACACCAATCGCGGTCGGCTCCCGGCGGTGGAAGAACTGGGGGCGCAAGAGCTGACATCCTTGCAAGAGACCTTTGGCAGCATCAAGCGAGCCTTTACCGTCGTTCTGCAGGCGACGGATGTGGGGGAATGGGACGCGATCGCCGACAAGCGCCGCAACGACCTGCTGGTCTACCTAGCTCTCAGCCACTTCGGCAAGCGCCCCAAGTTCAAAGACCTCTCCCCCGAGCTTCAGCAAGATATCAAAGCCCTCTTCGGCAGCTACCATCAAGCCTGCACCGCCGCCGACTTGATGTTGATGAGCCTGGGCAGCACAGACCTGATTGAAGAACGCTGTCGTCAGAGTGCGATCGGACAGCAGCGCCCCAACTCCCTTTGGGTACATGTTTCTGCTCTAGACCAGCTTGACCCGCTACTGCGCCTTTACGAAGGCTGTGCTTCTCGCACTATCGGCCGACCTGAAGAAGCTACCGTGGTGAAATTCCACGTCCAGAAGCCCCAGATCACCTATTTGTCCTTCCCTGCGTTCGACAAAGAACCACACCCGGCATTGGAAACCAGCATGGCCATTGGTCTGCGCGACCTCCATGTCCGCTACCGTGACTATGATCCCGACAACCCGCCGCTACTGCACCAAAAAGACCAGGTGGTCACACCTGACTATCCTGGCTATGCTAAGTTCACCAAGCTCAGCCAGCAAGAGCAAAAGTGGGGTTTGCTAGACGATGTAAAAGCGATTTTTGATCGCCGGGGCTGGGAGAAATGCTTGTTACAGCACGGGACTGAGTTAAAAGGACATCGACTAATTCGACTTAAGCTCATGGATTAGGCGCTAGGGCCTCTTCAAGGTGTTTGTTTTGGGAGAAGAGGATTGATTTCGATGCGACTAGCGCTATGTCCAGGCAGCCTGTAGAGTTTTAAAATCCGAATTAGGGCAGCTCTAAAGGCCGTCATCGGCGGCTTTGAGGTGGCGATCGCCCTCGCTTTTAACTAAGGGTGCCCCGGCCGGTTCAAACACAATCACCTCAATCTTGGGCAATGGCTTGAAGGCTTCTAGAATGAGTGGTTTGACCTCGGCCCAGTCTAACCCCCCATTGCCGCAGCCCAAGGGGGGAATGGCAATGGATTGAATCTCCAATCGTTGAACTTCTGCTACTAAAGCGGCTAGCCCAGTCTTGATATCGTCAAGCTGGGAGGATTGTCGCCAGTGGCGTTTGGTGGGGAAGTTGATGATATACCGAGGGTTGAGCAGCGAGTCGGTGGAGACAATAAACATGCGGCCTGGCTCGACCTTGTTGTTTTTGCACGCCTTTTGATACTGCTTAAAATTGTCTGGAAACGCTCGCTTAAATTGCAGCGCCACTCCTTTGCCCATGACGCCCACGCAGTTGACGGTGTTCACGAGGGCTTCTGTTTTTTCGTCTAGGAGGTTGCCACGCTTTAGCTTGAGCATTGTACTGTCATCTGTTTAGTTCAATTGTACTCAACAGAGATGTAGTCGGCCTTGTTGACTTACAGCCCAGTTTTGGTTAAAAAGGTGCCGGCCTGCACAATGGTAGCTAGGTTGCTGATGGGGGTCATGTGGTAGAGCCCAATGGGCATTCTATGTAGAGCGGTGAGTGCTTCTTAGGGTAGCCATGGGTGGGGCCGGGCGATAGGGCTGAGACCAAAGCTGTTAAGCAATACCGGCTAAGTTCGGACAGATTTTGTTCGTCTCGTACAATGGGATGAGCCACGGAGTCTAGAGCATGTCCGAACTCCACCCCACCCGCCCCGCTGTTTTCGTTAAGAACATTTTTCCGGTGCCACTGCTAAATCAGCAGGTGTATTACGAGCATGGGGGCGATCCGTTTAAGGGGCTGCTCCGAATGAGTAAACTCCTGCGAAGAGAGTTAGGTAGACGTTCATAGGGGGTCAGCATTATGGCGGGTACATCGGCTAAGGTGCCAAAATCTAAAAAGAAAAATTTTTCTAGTTTTGGCTACGCCGAAGCGTTCAAACAGCTCAACTTAAACGATCTCATCCCCTGGGTACTAGATGTTCCCCGAGCGGAGCCCAGCACCTTCTTCCAAGAGCGGCTGCATCGCCTGGAGCAAACCTTTGATCTGGAAGGCTACGAAGAATCGAAAAAGCTGCTGATTGATGCCATTTGCGAAGAGGCGATCGCTAGCACTGACCATCTCAAAATCTGGAAGGGAGCCCAACTCGAAGGTGACACTACCGCAGGCTACGTCGATTATCTAATAGCCGAACGGAAACGATACCTAGACATTCCCCTACTGTGTATCATCGAAGCCAAAAAGGACGACTTTGAAAAAGGGCTGGCCCAATGCCTGGTCGAAATGCAGGCCTGCCAGTGGCAGAATCGTCAGGCTGTCCGCGAGATTGATGTCTACGGCATCGTCACCAATGGCCGGGCTTGGCAGTTCTATCGCATGATTCCAGATGGCGCGGTTTACGAAACTCCAGTCTATTCCACCGGGGATATGGATCTATTGCTGGGGCGACTGCGCTATATCTTTCAACTGTGTGAGCAAAATCTGGACTAAGGTTTTAGAAAATGTTGAGTGCAATTAAACAACAGACTATCGTGAAGCCTGGGGGCGTCATTGAGCTAACTTCACCGGATTTGCCAGAAGGGGCGATCGTGGAGGTGATTGTGTTGTTCCAAGACTCTGCTGAATTAGCTAAAGAAACTGAGCGATCGCTCACAAGCCTTATTGGGTCAGCCCCAGGCAGCTTTGCTACTTCATAGGAAGCTGACCAGTTCATTCGCGAGCAAAGGGACGAATGGGATTCCTAAGCGCACTACAGGATGATCAGATCGATTTGGATACCAACGTTAAAGTCAGTATGAATTTTAGAGGAAACAAAACATGTTGAATGAACTCAGGCAAACAGCCGTAGTCAGACCTGGAGGTGTGATTGAAGTACGATCTGCAGAGTTTACCCGTAGGCAGCACCGTTGATGTCATTGTGCTGATTAACCGCGATGTCACTAAACCCCTACCGTTTCATCCCCTCAGGGGGTTAAGCAAAGAAGATCGCATTGCCAAAATTCGAGCAGCGCTCGGTGGTTGGAAAGATGATCCTGAAATTGCTGAAATCTTTGATGAAATTGCCCAAGAACGTCACTCTTACCAGGGTAGACCTCTAGCTGGTAGTGCATTTTATTAAAGGACAGAGGAAAAGATGGATTTTTTCCTCTGTGCTAGCTTCTCTCAGTCCGTGAATTACGAGCTGAATAAGAGTCGGGAATTGTATGATCGCCTATCGTGATCATGACTGGAATGAAAACATGTAAGGGAATGAACCATGCCACTCATTAAAATCCCCAAGCAGTATCTGGTTGAGCAAAATGATGAATTCATTATGGTGGATGTGCCCGCTGAGGTGGTGTCGCTATGGCAGCGGGATTATGCAAAGGTTGCCAGGGCGAAGGGACTGCTGAAGGAAAAGCGATCTGCAATGCTGGCCCATCTCAATGCTATCCGCCAGGAGTGGGAGCGGTGAAGTATCTGTACGATACCAATATCTTTATTTACTATCTGGCTGAGGAGCCAGCCGTCTTGCCGTTTTTCTCCGAGTTATTTCTCAGCCAACATGAGGTTATCATTTCGACTATTGTGCGGATTGAGCTGCTGAGTTTCCCCGAACTATCCAGCGAAGAAGAAGAGATTATTGCCGATCTACTGATGCAGTTTGAACGGATTCCTTTACTATCCGAAATTGAAAACCGCACCATTCAGCTACGGCGACAGCACCGCCTCAAGTTGCCCGATGCACTAATCGCTGCGACAGCACTGCATTGTTCTGCTTGTGTGGCAACTAGAAATGTAGATGATTTCAAGCGCGTTCCTGAGTTGCCCCTTTGTAATCCTTTTGATGTGACGGAGGCGAGTAATGGTGCATAGTGAGAGTCTGAAACCAATGTGGACTCTCGTGAGGTTTGGCGATGTGGTCAGACTTAGTAAAGCTCGCTGTTCTGATCCAGAGGTGGAGGGCATTGAGCGCTATGTTGGCCTGGAGCACATTGATTCTGATGACCTTCGCATCCGGCGTTGGGGATTGGTAGCAGAGGGGACGACATTTACTACGCTTTTTAAGCTAGGGCAGGTGCTGTTTGGCAAGCGACGAGCCTATCTCCGTAAGTTTGGTATCGCTATTTTTATTCAATAAATGCTCCAGAAGAGTAGAACGATTGGTGTATGTTTACACTAGCCAATGAATTAATGATGCACCAACTCTCAACCTAATCAAAACGTTTTGATTAGGTTGAGAGCAGGGCTTCAACCCTCTTCAGCATACTGTTCTAGCTCGTTGAGTAGCTTGCAGGACTTATGCAAGAACCATTGAGTTCGCCGGTTGCTTGAGTTGCGCCATCAAGTAGTTGGACAGCAGGCCATGCTTGATTTGATAAATCCTTTGCCCCCGCTGATAAGCAAGTGTCTTCAACCGTGCCCAGACGAGTAGCGCACAAGCAATGTGATTGTGCTGAATCCTCGCTTTGCGGTACTGACAAAGGCTCATTCCCTAAGGATAACGCTTGCCTTGCGTAAGTCTCGGATGATTTGCTGCGTCACCTAACTGACAATGCAACGATCGGGATGATTCTTTGCAAATCTAAGCGACCAATAAAAGCAGAGTACGCTCTATGGAATGCGAAGAGGGAATGAAAGATTGTACGGATCGCGCTAAGATTTTTTTTCAATCGCTTCAATCAGTTCCTGAACACGCTGAATGGCTTTGGTCAGTTCTTTTTTCTTGCTGGTAGGAATAGCGTCAAAGTCAATTTTCTTGGCCTTGTTACCAATTGACCGGAAAACTTTTAAGGGTTCCCATTCTTGCTGATGTGCTGGACGAGGTTGCATTTCGGCTTTAGTCGCTTCACGAACAGCTTGCTTCACCTCAGCAACTGACATCTGCATTGCCTTTTCAATCAGTGCTGCTCTGATCTTTGGATCCTCAACTTTGTTAATTTCAAGCGCACTCACGGGAGAAATACCGTGCTGGATTGCCTGCTTGAGATCATCAGATAATTGCAGTAAGGGTAAACGACTGGCGGCAAAACTTTTAATCGTAATAGCGAACTGATTCCGTTCCCAGGTTTCTTGAATGCAATTAACCTTTGTGGTATCGACCTTTGCGGTGTCCCGTGCAATTTGTCGAATGAGTGTTGGAATTTCATCTGGCTCAACCGTCCCCATCTGTGACGAGAGTGCTTCCGACAAAATGTCAAGGATGGCAAGCGTATCATCTAGCGCATTCAGCGGACGGTTTGCACCATTGAGTTGATAGGAAAATTCAGCGATCGCCAGCGGGTTATCGACATCTTCTACAGACAGCAACACCTTGGTGTAACCCAAACGTTTGAGCGCCTCTCCAGTTGTGTGTCCCCCTAGATACTCATAGTCATACTCTTTATCCTTGATAGCGATAACAGGCAAGCTACCGGTAAAGCCATGTTCCCGAATACTCGCCATGAGCTGCTGAATATGCTCTTCTTCGGTATGGGATCGGTACTGCTTTCGTCCTCTGCGAATGCGATTTAGATCGCCCTCAACCAGTTTCTGGTGATCTAGTGGCGATGTTTCATGATGAGTCTCTGGTTCACTTGGCTTAGCTGCTTGGGTCACGCTATTCCAAGAACCAATATTTTTAAACTTGCTCACGCCATCCCCTCCAGAATTTCCTTAGCGATCGCGACACAATCATTCCATGCAATCCCTGCATTACTATCCTTTCTGCCTGAATCTGTTCGAGCATCCCGAACCAGAACACCTTGGGCTGATGCTTTGGTGTAAGCAGAGAAGGCACGCATGAAACCATCCAGTACTGGTTGATCGTGGGCTTTCAAAAATTCACGGGCGTCTTGTTCGTCTTTGGTGCGAGTATCCACAATCGTTAGGCAAAGCGTAAAGGGAACATCTCCACTCAGTACAGATAAGCGCTTCATAAATTGAGGTAGAGTATCGAGACTCAAAGCTTGAGCTGTTGTGGGTACAAGTAGAAGATCTGTGTCTTCCAATAAATCTTTAAGGTCTTCATCACTAGGTCTGGCTTGGGTATCTACGATGATGTGATCAGCCTGATTTCCCTTCTGAAACCATTTGGAGGCGTGTTTTTCACCCACAACGGTGAAAGGTAGCTTGCTGGCGTCTAATCTCTCCGACCAGCTTAATACGGAGCGATTCGCATCTCCATCAACCAGCAAAACCTTGGCGTTGTCTAACTCTGCAATAGCGGCGGCTAGATGAAAAGATAGCGTAGATTTGCCTACGCCGCCCTTGTCTGATGCCGTAGTTATGATCATAGAAGCGTCGATCAAAGTACATGTTTACTGTAGCAGTGCTTCTCGTTTCTTTCACATAAAATTTGACGCAAAATCGATAAAACGTTTTATCGGTTTTAGTAAAGACAGTTTTCAGCGCTAAAAATCAGGCAGATTAGTGGCTTATTGGCTGACAAAACTCCTGCAATCCTGATTCTCGCGTAGGTTGGGTTAGCGTCAGCGTAACCCAGAAGAATCTATGCTGGCTATGGGTTTCACGTTGCTCAACCCAGCCTAAGCAAAAAGATTTGTCAGTCAACCAGGATTAGTGGTTTGAGCCGATCACGTTTGAGGTAATGTCGCGTTGTCCCCTTTCTCTGGCGGCATCAGCAGTAAGCGATCCGCCTCCTTGAGTCGTCGGCGAGTTTGTTCTTCTATATCGAGATTGGGTCGGCGGCTATGTTCTCTGCGTATCATGCGGTCGCGAATCGTTTCCCAGAGTCCTTCACATTCCTTTTTGAGGAGGCGATCGCTTTTGGGGATCGGGACTTGTTCATAGTGAATGGGGTACTGATTGAAGGCTGGGTTGATGTAAAGGCATTCACCGACGCCAAACCGCATGACTTCATCGGGTGTCATCAACTTCTTGGTGCGCACCTGCTCTGATGTGGAACGATTACGCCCCCAGTCATCCCCGCGACTGCTGCTGTAGGTGTGAGGTCTAAAGATAATCTCCGTAAATCGATAAAACGTTTTATCGGTTTTAGTAGAAATAGTGTTTAGTGCTAAAACTCAGGCAGAATGATCGTTTGAGACGATAGCATTTGGCGACTATTTTCCCGTTTTATCGCGCGATCGCGACTAGTTTCCCAGAGCCCTTCACATTCTTTTTTGAGGTAGCGATCGCGTTTAGGGATTGGTACTTGTGCATAGTGGATGAGGTACTGCTTGAAGTCCGGACTAATGTAAAGGCCTTCACCGACAAATCGATAAAACGTTTTATCGATCCCAAATCGCATAACTTCATCCGGTGTCATCAACTTCTTGGTGCGCACCTGCTCCGACGTGGAGCAATTATGTCCCCAGTCATCTCTGAGATTGTAGAAGTGAGGTCTAAAGATGATCTCCGTAAATCGATAAAACGTTTTATCGATTTTGCACCCATTGAATGTCTATAAACCGATAAAACGTTTTATCGGTTTTAGCAAAGATAGTTTTCAGCGCTAAAACTCAGGCAGATTAATGGTTTGAGCAGATCGCTTTTGAGGTGGTGGTGCGTCTTCCCCTTCCTCTGGCGGCATTGGGAGCAGGCGATCGGCCTCCTTAAGTCGGATGCGAATTTGGTCTTCCATATCGAGATTGGGTCGGCGGCTATGTTCTCTGCGTATCATGCGGTCGCGAATGGTTTCCCAGAGTCCTTCACAGTCCTTTTTGAGGCGGCGATCGCGTTTAGGGATCGGGACTTGTTCATAGTGAATGGGGTATTGATTGAAGGCTGGATTGATGTAAAGGCATTCACCGACGCCAAACCGCATGACTTCATCGGGCGTCATCAACTTCTTGGTGCGCACCTGCTCTGACGTGGAACGATTACGTCCCCAGTCATCGCCGCGACTGCGGCTGTAGGAGTGAGTTCTGAAGGTGACCTCCGTTTCACCTAGCTCATCACTGTAGCGCTGAGCGGTTTGCACATCACCGGGATTGAACCAGAAGCGAGTGCTGCAAGCTGAGAGGAGTGCCTTGGCTTGCTCTTGCCCATAGGTTTCAACAATTTGGGGGAACGACTGAAAGCCAAAGATGCCGGTAAAGCCCTTAGAGCGATGTTGGTTGGGCCAATTGGGAGCCTGCGGCATGTAGATGGTGGGAAATTCGTCCGCACTAAAAATGAAGGGAGCCTGTCGCTGCACCGAACAGTTGAGATTGACAACGACATTGATGATGGCTGCTAGTAGGGGATTGATCACATCCTGGCGAAAAATGTCCGATTGAAAGGCCAATAGTTCCTTGCGTTCGAGGATAGCAGAGACATTGGTTGTCCCCAAGAGCGATTGCAATAGGTCAGGAGCCATGAATCGCGTGAGCACATCACTGGCTGTGGCTAGAATTCCAGACGCCGTTTTCTCACTCGAACCAGTACTGATGAACTGAGCAAAATTCACCTGAACAAAATAGGGTAATCGCTCTTGCTGAGCGGCATAGGACAGCCGCTGGACTAAATTGGGCAACTGCACCACACAAAACGCCATGGCCAGATCGGGATATTGGGTAGACTTAGCAAACTGAATCAGGGCTTGGATGAGCCGCTGTCCCGCTGGGCCAAAAAAGGCATCCGCTTTGCCACCGCCACGGGTGAGGTTGCGATGAAACACCTCTGCGAGCACACCGGCCGTGGTGCTGTCGTTCGCGTCCTGCAAAAAATCAAGCGGATTAATGATGCAGCTATAGGGACGCCCCGGCGCAAACACTTGGACATTGTACTGATGGCGAGCTGCTAGCGTCGCCAAGTAGCTGATTTGTCCACCCTTCCCATAGGCATCCGCCTTGTAGTCATACAGCAAAATGGGATGTCCTTGTTCAATGGCTGACGCCACCATGGGGTCGATGACCGAAAAGGTTTTCCCAGATCCGGCCTTGCCAATCACTACGGCACTACGATTCGCATCGGGCACGTAAACCGTGGGCGGTTGCCCCGTCACGGCAGTGGCCAGACCAGCCATCAGACCATTGTGTAGCGCATCTGGCGGTGAGCCACACCAGAGCACCACCTCATCGGCATCACCACGGTTGAGTTGTTGATAGGCTTGACGACTAGCCTTGAGCTTGTCGCCCCGTTGGGCAAAGCGACCCGACGTGAGATGTTGTCTAGACGGAGCCAACAGACTCAAGAGATAGATCACAAGGATCAACCCCAGCAGGAGCATCCCGCGAGGCGAGCCAAGAATGTCCTTGATGACCTGCCACGCCTCGACCCATGGCTCAGTCCATACATTTGCCAACAGCATTACAAGCGTTCCTCAACGTCCGTTTGAATCTCCAATAGCTCCAGGACAGGGATATCGTCATCCGTCTCGCCATTGGCATTAATGCCCAGTTCCCCTAACGACGTCAGCACTGCCAAGTCAATGTGAAGCTGTCGAGCGGCCGTGCGGATGGGCGTGCCATTGCGTGCCAAGGCGATCGCTTCTCGAACCGCCAAAACAATGGGATCACCTGGTGGTGTATAGTCCGCCTCAATGGCAACCGATAGCCCCCGTTCAAGATGGTTGAGCGTGGCATCGCCCGCGTCCGTGCGGATGATATTGGGTTGAGTGGGGTTCTGATGGCTCAACTGAATGTCTCGGACATCAGGTGCGGGCATGATGGCAATGCCGCTGGCGTCATCGGCATCGGGAACTAGATCTGGACTGTGATAGAGATCGAAGAGATAGGTATGGGTCTGTCCACTGAGATCCACCGTCGTCACCACCAAATTGGGAATGGTGGCGGTATACGTACCTTCAACGTGCAGCGGTTGAATCAGCCGCAGAATGATGGTGCGAGCTGCCCCACTGTCAATGGGCGCATTGGTGTTGTAGACCACTTGGGAGACATCGCTGAGCTGCACATAGGTGATCACCTCATCCGTCCCCGAAAAATCAATCACACTGTTGCGACCGAGATAGAGCCAGACCGGGGATGCATACTGTCTTGCTCGTTCCTGCGACACGACACTGGTTGAGGGAATCGCCCGCTGGGTTGAGGGAGTGGGTATCGGCGGCAACGGCTGTGCCTGCGCCTGTGCGCCCGTCATGCCCAACACCAGACTGCTAAGCACCATCCAGGAAAACCACTGTGTCCGCATTATTGAGCTACCTCCAACCATCCATTGACAAAAATGGAGACCTCTTCCCCTTCCGGAATTAGTAAGTAAGGAGAAGATGTCGTTTGCTGTTGTGGGTCAAACCGTTCCGCCACGCGTTCGCTAATGGGAGTGAAAAAGCCTTCAAGTGCGGCGGCCACGACATCATCATCTTGACCACGGGTCACCGTTGTTGAAGTGCTCGTCGTTGTGTCATTGCCTGCCGCTTCTGAAACCGCCGTGCTGACCGTATCCGGTGCATTGACCACAGCGCCGATGTTGCCCAGTGCCGATAGGGTACCCACCAGCAAATCCTCACCCAGGTCGCTGTCATGGCCATCATGGTGAACCTCCGCGACCAGGGGTTGATTGTTCTCCCCACGTACAAGTAGAACTCCCGGCGAGATCGCTTCCTGTCGCACCTGATGGTTGGCATCGCGATAGACAATGGCCACGACCTGCTGCCGGAGAATGTTGGCATCGAGCACCTCAGCAATCTGAGTAATGAGCACCGTCCCGGCATCGAGTGCCACATCGCCATTGATGTCTGTCAACGGTTCAACTAATTCGATAGCAAAGCGCCCCTGGGCCGACGCCTCCCCGCCCGCATAAATTACCGGGACAATCACCTGTCCTTCCGTCGAAGTGCCGATCGCCACCTGCTGACGTGCGTTCGTATTCGTCGTTTCTGCAGACGTTTCACGGGTAGATGGAACAGAACGCTGTTGGATAATGCCCTGTGCGCCTGGCGAAGACGATGCAGTTTGGGTCTCACGACGGGTGATGCCACCTTGGTTGGGCAACGGTACGGGATCATCGCCAACAGTATCGGCAGGAAACGACACGGTGTCCGAATCTGAGTTGTCAGCCGTGTCCGTTGTTTCCTGGGGTACAACCGTTCCCGGTGCATCAATCTCGGGTTCTGGCACCAACGCCACATTAGATCCTGACGTTCCGTCCGCGCTGACCACTTTGGCACAGTTGAAGGAGAAGCGATCGCTGAGGATTTAGGACGGCGGGTTGGCATGGGTCAAATCAGTGATACAGCAGCTATCATGCATTATACGAGTCAACCCCTTGCATCACCGAAACTCAATACACTGCCATACATTGAGTTACCGTAGCACCTCATCGCTATGCGCCTCAGACCTTTGTACAAAGCAACTGATGACACAAAGTATCGATTTGGCTGATGTCCTATCAGCGTCAAAGAAGCGATCGTTGACTAGGTGCTGTTGATACGACTGGAGTCAGAGCAAACCGGATTGAGTCCCAAAACCCAGTTGATGGTAGCCTCAAACATCCACGCCCGCGTACCTATCCTCAGTAGTACACCTCAGCAGCATCCCATCCATTGATACGCCCTACCCACCCAAGATATTTCCCTTGCTATCCGTTCTTCCGATTATTCTTTCCTCAGAATATTGTTTATTGTGTAAACAACAGTAAAGAATCATCAAGAACAGAACACTGGTAGACCCGTCCTCAATCCGACTCATTGATTTGGGCACATTAAAACTATGCGGTCAGATCCATCATCGCTACCGTAATCAAGGATCATTTAAATCATGCTGAATCACAACGCCAAAAAACAAGCCATTCAGAATCTCGAAGCATCTCAGGCATCCTATCAAAATTGGATTACTCAAGTCACCGAAAAAGCAGAAGAACTCTTTCATCAAAGACTAAAAACCGCCGAAACCTGCATTCAGGAATGCGAGGACTACGTTAATATCCTGGCCAACTCCCCCAAAGAATTTGATAAGACCGTCGCCGAATATAAAATTGAATATCGCCAATTCCGTGACCTAAGCCGTCAAATTGAACTTGAAGTCAGACAACAAGAAACCATCCGAGACTCCGCCGTTGGCGCTGGCGTTGCTGCCGGAGCCGGAGTTGCCGCCTTGGGCCCCACCGCCGCGATCGCGATCGCTACCACCTTTGGAACTGCCTCTACCGGAACCGCCATTTCAGCATTATCTGGAGCCGCTGCTGCCAACGCAGCCCTAGCGTGGCTAGGAGGAGGAGCCCTCGCCGCAGGAGGAGCCGGCATGGCCGGTGGACAAGCCCTACTTGCCCTCGCCGGGCCCATCGGTTGGACAATCGGCGGCTTAGCCATAGCCGGTGGAGCCGTCTGGAGCCATAGCCAGAACGAAAAAGTCGCCAAAGAAGCTACCCAAGCTGATATGCAATTGAGAGCAGAAATTCACAAACTGAGATCAGCCTTCAAAGAAGTCGCTGCCTTATCCATTCTGACCCGCCGCCATGCCGATGGTGTGCGATCGTGTCTTTTAAGGCTTTACGAACAAGCCCCTGTCGACTATTCACAATTCTCCCAAGAACAAAAAGAAATGCTAGCCGCCCTCATCAATCACGTTCACTCCCTGTCGTATCTTCTCAAGAAAAAAATTGCATAAGAAGTTGTCATCATGAAAGAAAATCATCACCAGACAACTCAGGTGATTGGTGGATTCGTTACATCCGTCAACCATCAGCGCTGGACAGAACTGCAAGACTCACTCGGACGCCAAGGAAACGCCCTCATTGATGCACTCCAGGAAATAGACAAAGTGCGCGATTTTGTAGGAGTACCCGAACACATCTTAGGGAGTCCATTAACCAAGCATGGTGAAATTGCAGAACAAGTTGAAGTCGGCATTCGCAATGCCCGTGATCTGATTGCGCGGAATTTGCCGACCGCCACCTTCGAGGGTATTGGACGGACAGCACCGGCTGACTACCTAGTTGACGGCGTTGAAGTTCAATCAAAATTTATCAATGGTGCGACCAAGAATCTAGATCATGTGTTGGAACACATGAGTAAATACCAAAACTTTGGACGCGACGGCTCCTATTATCATATCCCCCGCGATCACTATGCGGTGATTGAAAAAGTCCTCAACGGGGAATCAGTTGATGGCTTAGCCCCTCGAACCGTCCGCAAACTTCAAGAGCATATCCAGCTTATTGAGCAAAGAACCGGTCAACCCTTCACAACCGTCGTCAAGCCAGGCGTTTCATCCTATGCCGAAGTTCAGCAAGGCAAAATTCACGAAACGCTGGATCAGCACGAAGATGAGATACGCGATCGCAACGCTGATCAGAAACAAAGCATTGAACTAGAGCATCAAGCGAATCTCCACGAGATGGGTCAAGTTGCGATCAAGGGTGCAGCATTTGGCGCAGTCTTGAAAGTTACATTTAAAGTCATTGAAAAAGTACGAGACGGCAAAAATCCATTCCACGGTGACTTCCAACTAGAAGACTGGCAAGACATCGGCATCTCCGCTGCCCAAGGAGGCGCAATGGGAGGAATTTCCGGTGCTTCCATTTATGCCCTAACCAACTTTGCCAACCTTTCCGCGCCCTTAGCTGGAGCCGTCGTTAGTGCAGGCTACTCAGTTGCAAGCCTCGCCGATCGCTACCGCAAAGGAGAGATCGACCTAGATGAATTTCTATCCCTAGGACAAATTGCTTGCCTCGAATCAGCAATGGTAGCCGTAGGCTCTGCCATTGGACAAGCCGTTATTCCAATCCCTGTACTTGGAGCCGTGCTGGGTACCATAGCCAGCCGCATGGTGATTGATTTTGGTAAGACCTATCTGACAGAGCAAACGGGCAAACTTGAAGCCTGGATTGCAGACTATCAGGAGCAATGGACTCAAAAAATAGAAGCCACCTATCAAGCTGTCTTGCAGAAGATTACAGCAATGCTGGAAGACTTGGGCAACTTGATGGATGCAGCCTTTGATCTAAACCGCAATGCAGCGCTCCGCCTTCAATCCAGTATTGATCTAGCTAGAGCCTTTGCCGTTGCAGAATCCGATATCATCCACAACACAGATGAACTTGACGATTTTATGATGGCTTGACTGCCTCTATTGGCTGTAATTCAGAGCATTTGCCAAAAGCTTGGAAGACCCCAAAGTAATCGACATTTGATATTCGCGATTAGGCTACTTCAATGACTGAACAAGATAAACAGTGGTTCGATGCGTTGACGAAGGATCGCGCTGACAGCTCCAAAATGCTGGAGAAGCCGTCCATGCGTGGTGTCCAGCGCAGTGTTGTGGACAAATATTCCGATCAAGCGCACTTCATCTACGAGCTTCTGCAAAATGCAGATGATGTCAAGGCTACAACTGCCACATTCCGCCTTGGGGCAAGCGGACTTTGTTTCACACATAACGGCTCTGTCCGATTCACCGTTTCCAATCCACAGAACGAAGAAGTGGATACACATAACGGCACTCTGGGGCATATTAACGCCATTACTTCCATCGCCAATTCAAACAAGACGCAGGCTTCCATCGGAAAATTCGGCGTCGGGTTTAAGGCGGTCTTTCAATATACGCAAACACCGCACATTTACGACCCGAAAATTCAGTTCAAGATCGAACGCTTCATCGTGCCACACAGGCTGGATTCCGACCTTGATTGGCGAAAAGCCTCAGAGACGGTGTTCTTCTTTCCGTTTGACCACCAGGAAAAACAGCCCCAAGAGAGTCATGACGAAATTCTTGAGAAACTAAAAGCTCTAGAGTTTCCTGTCCTGTTCCTTTCTAATCTAGAATCTGTGTCCTTTGAAGCAGAGAAAGTCACGGGTAAATACACCAAGGAAGTTACGCGGGAAATTGAGCAAGGAGATATAACGGTTCAGTGGATCACGCTGACATTGGTCGTAAATGGCGAAACGACTTCTCAGAATTTGTTGATGTTCACGCGAAACAGCGAGAGCGGACATCCCTGCTCCATTGGGTATGGCTTGGGAGAGAACGGAAGAATCATGCCTATTGACCGTCCTGCATTCTGTTTTTTTCCTACCAAAGAGGTGACGAATCTAAATTTCCTCCTTCACGCGCCGTTTCTTCTGACAGATAGCCGGGAAGGAATCAAGGCTGGGAAAAAGCATAACCAAGAATTGGTTCAACAGTTGGCGCAACTTGCCGCAGACAGTTTGCCCATACTACGGGATGAAAAGCTGATAGACGATGGCATCCTTAACATCATTCCCTATGACGAAACGAGATTTAGCGCTCTAGACGACAGACGCAGGATTTCATTCGAGCCCTTCTTTACTGCCATCAAGCACAAACTCCAGACCGATACCCTATTGCCAGCCGCTAATGGAGAGTGTTCACCAAAGAGCTGTTCTTATTGGGCATTTTACCCCGGATTGGTTGAACTGTTTTCTGACGAGCATCTGGCGCAATTAACTGGTACACAGAACGCTCACTGGGTTTTTCGGGGGCTTGGCAGGGAGGAAGTCCAGAGATCCAATAAACCGTTAGCGGATTACATTGATGGAGGTACTCGCTGGTCTGGTAAAGAGCCAAATCTGATTGTTTCAAGCCTCGACCCTGAAGTTGTGCTTAAAAAAATCACCGCTGACTTCATCGCCGCACAATCTCAGCAATGGCTACACAAACTTTATGCCTACCTTTCCGAGCGTGCTTCTTACCAGAGGTTCGTGAAGGATAAGCCTATTTTTCTCGACCAAGAGGGCAATGCAGTTCCGGCGTTTGACGATGGTGGGCATCATGTTCTTTTTCTTCCCGATGACGATATTGAAGGCTACATAACTGTCAAAAAAGATCTGTTATCAGACAAAGACACTCGTGAGTTCATCGAGAAATTTGGCATCAAAAAACCAAGCCTCCGCGACGAGATTTACAACAAGATTCTTCCGACATACAGCACCGACGAGGAAATTGATACATCCCCGCACTTTAAGAAGTTTTTCCGCTACTTTAAAGAGTGTAAAAACAATGAGGTGTCAAAATTTATTGATCTGATAAAAGATAAGGAGTTTCTCTTATACGTGACGGTTGGAGATGATAATGTTTATCGCGGTATGGCTGAAGATGTTTATCTACCAACTCAGGATTTAGAGGAGTGGTTTGAAACCAAGCCGGATACCCAGTTTTTACGACTAGATGAATACCATGAAATGGTTGATAAAGAAGACTATGAAATACTTTATGTCTTTTTTGAGAAGCTAGGAGTATCGAGTCTGCCGAAAGTAATTCATGATAACTGGACTCCTACAAAGAAAGAATTGCATGAAGGAAACCTATCGACAGAGGGGCGCAACCACAATCTGGAAGATAAAATTCTAGACGGTTGTGAGGAGATCATTTCTGACATCAACAAGGCTCGTTCGCTCTTGCTCTGGCGAATGCTTCCGAGACTCATTCAGAAATTGAGTGGCCGGCATACATGGTTTTATTACTATAGTAAAGATGAGCTTTTCATATCCACAGAAGAACAGCGGCTGCTATCAGCACAATGGATTCTCAATAAGACAGGCGAACTGGTTTCTGCTGATGCTGTCACAATTCAAACCCTCTCTGACGAATATGACAAAGACAGTGAGAGGGCAAAGGCGCTCATTGAATTTTTAGAAATTCAAGATGAGGCTCACGACACCGCGCATTTAAGCGAGGAGGAAGTACGAAAAATCGAGTTGGCAGATAAAATCGCACAATTAGGGTTATCTGAAGATGAAATCTTAGTTGCGCTTGAGGACGCAAAACGCAAAAAGAGCGTTCAACCCTCAAGAGGTAAGAGCGGTAGAGATAGAATTTTACATGGATCGACTCTGATGCAGGAAATTGAAAACCGTCGCCCATCCGTCAAGCACGTCAAATCGTCGGGTCATCAGGAAAGCGATCCTACACCATCCGCCCAGCCAAATGATGCCAACGAAGACGCGGACGACTACACCCCGAAAACTGTGAACTACGGCAAAAAGCTGGATCGCGCCAAAGATCGTTATGCCAGTGAGCTTGATCGCTTAGAGCACGAACAGGCATTGCATGACAAAGCTAATGCGCTGCCGCGTTACAGCTATGGTTGGTTTCTCGCCCTGCTGGAACTGGAGTGCATGGCAAGCAGCGAAAAGAATGCAGACGGCAAGACTATTTCCATCCGCTTTGGCAAAGTGGAGTCGGATAGTCAATCGTCCAGAAGCATTGTCCTAAAAGAGCCGAGCCGCTTTATTCCGCAATCCATCGAAGAGTTTTCGGGTGTGCGTGTGGATCTCGATTTTGGCAATGGCCGCACAGGAAAGCTTCATATCGAATCATTTACAGCCAGAGAGTTCTCATTGCTCGGCAAACTGGTATCCGCAGATGAATTGAGCGGAATTGATTTGGGCGAGGTATTAGAGGCACGTATCGAAGTCCAGAACCCGTCCTTTCTGTTGCAAGAGTTGCTGGAGCGATTGCGTGAGCTGGGGTTTGACGAAAAATTCGGCATGAAGGAGAGCTTGACACCCGACATCGAGTTTGTATTCGGCCCACCAGGAACGGGCAAGACGACTCACCTTGCAGAGAAGATACTGATACCTATGATGCAGGGAACGGAGCCAACAAGGGTTTTGGTTCTGACGCCGACCAACAAGGCAGCGGATGTGCTGACGACCCGCATCATAGAGAAGATGGGTACAGATACTTCATATCTGAACTGGCTGGTTCGCTTCGGAACTTCAGCAGACGAACGTATCGAGAAAGCTGGCGTGTGGCGAGATCGCTCCTTTGACATCGGCACACTGAGTCATTCCGTAACAGTCACGACTATTGCCCGCTTCGCCTACGATGGGTTTGCGGTCAAGTATGGTAGCAAGAAGCTGTACGAAACGGAGTGGGATGCGATTGTCATTGACGAGGCTTCGATGATTTCGCTTTCCAGTATCATCTATCCGCTGTATCGTCAGAAGCCCGGGAAGTTCATCGTTGCCGGAGACCCTTTCCAGATTGAACCGATTGTCGCAGTTGAGCAATGGAAGGACGAAAACATCTACACGCTGGTCGGCCTCAATAAGGCAGGAGCTTTTGCAAAGCCTGCTACGGAGCCACATAACTACTCCGTGACGAATCTGGAAACGCAATACCGAAGTATCCCAGCCATCGGCGAAATTTTCAGCCGTTTCACCTATGACGGCATCTTGAAGCACCACCGCACGCCTGAAACGCAGCGCCCGCTGAATCTCAACAACATTGATGTTCAACCGATCAACCTCATCAAGTTTCCCGTCAGCAAATACGAAAGCATCTACCGCGCGAAACGGTTGGAGAGCGGAACGCCCTATCAGACCTATTCGGCACTGTTCACTTTCGAGTTTGTTCGGTGGCTTGCAGGACAAATACAGGTCGGCTATGCAGATAAGTTCCGCATAGGGGTCATTGCCCCTTATCGTGCCCAAGCAAACCTATTGAGTAGGCTAAACGACTCATGGGCTTCCAAGCCTAATGGTGTAGAGATTCAGGTTGGCACGATTCATGGTTTCCAAGGTGACGAATGCGACATCATCATTGCTGTTTTTAATCCACCACCATCCATCTCTACAAGCCCTCAGATGTTCCTCAATAAGCAGAATATCCTGAATGTGGCTATCAGTCGAGCGCGGGACTACCTGTTCATCGTGATGCCGGACGATGAAACGGAGGGCGTAAGAAATCTGTACAAAATTGCCAAGCTTGAAGGGCTTGTGAAGAAGCCAGGTGATGCGTTCGTTGAACATGCGTCCAGTACTATTGAGGAAATGATCTGGGGCAATGCAAATTACCTTGAGGAAAACACCTTCTCAACCGGCCATCAAATGGTGAATGTTTATCGCAAGCCAGAGCGTTACTACGAAGTTCGCAGCGACGATTCGGCAATTGATGTTCAGATTCACGAAAAACGATGAAGGAATATCAAAATGTGAAATGTCAACTACCTTGGGCTCTTCCCAGCTTTTGGTGATGCTTAATGCCGCCCCTCTGGGTTTGTTCTACACCGCCATGATGAATCGCTTGGCGAGGAGATCCAAGCCAGCTCGACCATACATTTGGCGTTTCAGCAGGTGAATGCCCTGCTGGAACCTGACCATATAGCCACCACAAGCCATACCAGGCCTAAGGCAACTGATCTGGCTTGCTGCAAACGAGACGCTTGGACGACGATAGCCAGGAGATTTTTGCCGCCCAGCACTAGGCTTAGACAGCGAGGATGGAATCCGCCGCTTCTTGCCCCATTTGTAGAATGTCTTTCGTCATTGTTTGGGAGGCAACATTGGCGATCGCCTG
>NZ_JACSWB010000076.1 GCF_016888135.1 Leptolyngbya sp. CCY15150 | reverse complement strand
CTGCCGAATCCTGAACGAAAGAATGAGCTTTTTCAACAAATCTATTGACACTGTTCTCAATAAGCTCATGCAAGATGTTCATACTGAGAATTGCTGGGAGGGAGTTGGCTGGCTTGGATCGAGGCCAAACATGCGATAGAGTTCCTGCGACCAGGTAATCGTTTGGGTTGCAGGATCAAACATCCAGTTACCGATATGGGCAACCTGCTGCGCTTCCAGCAACGCCGCCTCGCTAGCCCGCACCTGTTCTTCCGCTAGCTTGCGATCGTGAATATCTCGACCCACCGCCTGCAGCTCGATCAGCGTGCCTTGCTCGTTATAGATTGCTCGATTGGTCCACTGCATCCAGCGCACGCCCCTGCTCATCACCACCCGATGTTCAATCGTACTAACTGGTTGGTCGGGAGAGAGGGAGGCTAAACAGTCGTCCACAATCGATTGATCATCAGGATAAATCTTAGAGACGTTGCTAAATTGAGGTATGAACCACAGAACGTCTTTATCTTCTCCCTCTTGTTCCACGAGGTCAGAACGACTGGTTGTTGTTGCGGAGGATTGAGGATCCGAGCGAACCCCATTGGCATTCAGCAACATCGTCCCAGATGGATAACGCCTCCTTCCAATAACCTCCTCTTTCGTCAAGCCAAAGTAATGGCAGAGAGCGTCATTGACGAACACAATTGTGCCATCGGGGCGACATCGTTTGATCAGCTCGGTTTGATCTTGCAGGATCGACAAGTAGCGGGCTTCCGAGTCTTGCAGCAACTTCTCAGCATGTTTGCGATCGGTGATATCCACCGTAGATCCCACAAACCCAACCAAGAGACCCGATGCACTATACTCAGGAACTGCCTGCACAAACCCCCAGCGCTCCGATCCATCGGCGGCAAAATAGCGATACTCATGCTGATAACTTGCCTCCTGCCCCAAATTACTCTGCTCGACAAAGGTTGACCAAGCCGCCGCCATAAAGTCTTGATTCTCTGGATGCAGATTGCGGCTCCAGCCATCCCCCAAAATGCCTTCCAACGGCAGCCCCGTCATGTCCTGCAGTTGTGGGTTGGCATAAATGCATTGTCCGGTTACATCATTGCGGAAAATTCCCACCGGACTGGTTTCTAAGAGGGTGCGATAGCGAACTTCACTGTCTTGCAGCGCCAGTTCTGCCCGCTTGTTTTGGGTAATATCGCTTTCAATCACGGTAGCGATCGCACATTGCAGGGTATCGTCCCAACGAATCGACTGCACGGCAGAGATCCAGCGGATCCCACCATCTTTGTGGCGAAACCGATATTCAGCGGTGCGATGGTAGGGCAGACTGTCTAAGCTGGTGTCATTGGTAATCACAACATGACGGTCTTCTTCCACCACCCGCGATAGCCATAGACCAGGCGTATCTTTGAGTTCTTTCACGGTGTAGCCAAAGACGCGATCGCAGCCGCCGGATCGATAGGTCGTCACCCAAAACCGATCGGACAGTTGCCGTAGGGTGACAATGGCAGCCGGAGCATTCTCCAAAATGTCTTGCAAGGTTGCCTTAGACTCTTGCAGCTCTAGCTCTAGATGCTTGCGATCGCTAATGTCAACATGACAGCCCACCATGCGCAGCGGTTGCCCAGCCGCATCCCATTCAATCACCCGTCCCGAACACATCACCCACACCGTGGAGCCATCCTTATGGCGATAGCGAACCTCGTTATAGAAAGGTTCCTCACCATGGCTTTGGACATGGCGATCAAAACAGGCGAACACCCCAGGCAAGTCCTCCGGCACGATCAAGTCTTGCCAGGCCTCAGGTGTGTTGGGCAGTTCATGATCTTCGTAGCCAAACATGCGCTTGAATCCGGGGCTCAAGTATTCTTGATGGGCTGGAATATTCCAATCCCAATAGCCCGCGAGGATGACATCGAGCACTTGTTCCAATAGCCTGAGTTCATGACCCAAGGTTTGGGCAGCCACCCGATCGGCCTCGGCCTGGCGGCGATCGCTAATATCTTGAAACGCATTGATCACATAAATGATCTCGCCAGCCTCATTCAAGACCGGAGCCGTTTTAATCTCTAAGGGAATCCGCCGACCCTGCACCTCCACTTCTAGATCATCCACATACACCGTCTCTCCCCGCGGCGTTGCACAGTGTAAAATGACATAGAGTCAAGGGAAGCCATGATGAACTGTCCTCACTGCGCCAGCACCAACGTTGTCAAGAATGGGCATCGCA
>NZ_JACSWB010000075.1 GCF_016888135.1 Leptolyngbya sp. CCY15150 | reverse complement strand
TTGGATCAACTAACACTGGAGCAGGTTGCATCAGTTTCTGCCTACGACTTTATCCTGGAAGCACTGTTCTATGCCGCCTCACATTGAACTGGTATCAAAGGAATTGTTAAGATTGCTATCCGTTCTTTGGGAATTCCATTGCCTTAAGCTTCTATCTGACCAGTAGCTTGTCTAATTCGCCAAATCCCAAATGAAAGAATGCGGTTTTTCAATAAATCCATTGATACTGTTCTTAACAAGCATGGGCAATATGTTCATATGGAGAATTGCTGTCTCTATGCCTGATAAATAGCAATCTATTTAAGCATTGATTAAAATCAAGCGGCTACGTGACATGGCGGGGATTGTTGCTACTGAACTATGATTGAACTGCTTCGACAGGCGATCGCTCTCCCAATTCACAGAAAAGCGATCGCTCCACTCTCATGACATCTCGCCTGAACTTACAACCCGAATGTCAGAGAGCACTTCCGGCGCTAAATGCCGTGCTCATCCAGATAGGATTTAATTCCCGCCTCCAGATCCTGAAGCGCTGCCTCCAAGCTAGGATAGCTGTCTTCACCTTCGTAAACAGTGCCGCCCAAGTCGTATGCTCGGACAAAGGCAGAAATCATCTCATGCTGCCCAATTTCGATCCAGCCAATTTCTTCAACAAAGCGATGGATGGTTGGGTATTCTTCTTCAAAGATTTTGGATTTTGGCATTGGTGTTTTCTGATTAAGTCACGGCACTAGAATTTTATCGGGTTTGAGCGATCGCTCTTCTAGTTCACAGAAAAGCGATCGTCAAGCTGAGAACTGCTGGCTTCATATGAACAGAGTTGCTATCCGGCAATTTGCCGTATAAGATAGGACGTATAAGATTTATGGTTCACCGATATGGCTCCTACACCTCCCTCAAAACAAATGGCGAGACTCGAAGCTCGCATCACCCCAGAGACCAAAGCTCTTCTTCAGAAAGCTGCGAGTTTGGAAGGACGCACGTTGACAGATTTTGTTGTTGCAAGTGTTCAGGCAGAAGCTAACCGAGTCATTCAGAAGCATCAAACGCTAAAGCTGAGTGTTGAAGATAGCGAAGCTTTTGTCGATGCATTCCTTAATCCTCCAAAACTCAATGATTCTCTGAAATCAGCGGTTCTACGATATAAGCAAGTCATGTAAGTTTGATGGTCTTAAAGATTGAGCTACTTGACTCTCGCAAGCATAGTCGTTCAGAGTTCTCCTGCGGAAAAGATAGCTTAGACAACTACCTACGTAAGCAAGCATCTCAGGATCTCAAAAAACGGGTCGCAACTGTGTTTGTCTTGGTTGATGACCCTGATTTTAACGTCCTGGCATACTACACGCTCTCTTCATTCACGGTAGACATCACAGCCCTAGATGAAGCTTCTGCAAAACGCCTCCCTCGTTACCCACGATTGCCCGCTACACTGTTGGGCCGTTTAGCTGTAGATAATAAGCATAAAGGTAAGAAATTCGGAGAGCTGATGTTGGTAGATGCTCTTAAGAAATCGCTGGGTGTCTCTACACAAATTGCCTCTCTAGCTGTGATAGCAGAAGCTTTAGATGAGCAAGCCTTGAAATTCTACACCAAGTACGGCTTTCAACAATTTAAGCAAGATCCTATGAAGCTATACGTTCCAATGAAATCTATCGAAGAACTTTGTCAAACCCTTGATAGTTAGTCTTTGCACCCAGAAGCCAGTGACGGGGCAGGAGTGAGAAGCGAGCGGTGGGAGGGAAAGGTTAGTCGTTGGCGAGCGATCGGCGGTATTATCTCACTAAAACATCATGGCAACGAACGCTCACCGCTGGTGCTGAGCTTGAGGTTACCTACCGCCGCTGCATTTTACCGTTATGCAAAGCTGCCTGTAGATTCCCTGTCAATCATTCTCATTTTGGATTTTTCAGGCATTTTCAGCAATCTGTTCAAGCATTGATTAAGATTAAGAGGCTATGTGACAAGGCGGGGATTGCCGTTACTGAACTATGACTGAACTGCTTCGACAGGCGATCGCTCAATCCCAGCAACTCCCGCCCGATCAGCAAGATGCGATCGCGGCTTGGCTCTTATCAGTTATCGCGACTTGGGATTGTTAGAGTCCGATCATAGTTATGGGTTAGGAAGATTACTGAGAGATTTAATGCGACTCAATGCCGGGTGTGAACTTTTGTTTGAGACAGCGGAGCCTGCGCCGCTTATTTTGATGCTGCAACCCCAGAGGGGATCAGCCCAACACATTCTTCAGACCAGCCTACAGTTTGAGCCCCAAGTGCCCACCGTGGACTACGCAGATAGCTACGGCAACCTCTGTCAGCGGCTGGTAGTACCCACCGGGCAACTGCGGGTGCGCAGTACCGTCACCGCTGAAGTTGCCGATCGCATCCATGTGCAGTTTGGGGCCGAATTTGTGCCCGTGCAAGACCTGCCCCACGCTACCCTTCAGTTTCTCTTGCCCAGCCGCTACTGTCAGTCCGACCTGATGGCCGATTTAGCCAACGACATTGTGGCCGACATCGAGCCTGCCTACGACCAAGTTGAGGCCATCCGCCACTGGATTCACACCCATATCGACTACCAATACGACACCAGCAATGCCTCTACCTCAGCCTTAGAAACCGAACAAAACCGAGTCGGCGTCTGCCGCGATTTTGTCCACCTAGGCATCGCCCTCTGCCGTAGCCTCACCATCCCAGCCCGCATGGTCGTGGGTTATCTGTACGACCTCAAGCCGATGGATCTACACGCCTGGTTTGAGGCCTACGTGGGCGATCGCTGGTATACCTTTGATGCAACTCAGGCAGAACCTCGGGGCGATCGCATCATCATTGCCTATGGTCGAGACGCCGCCGACGTGGCCCTGGCTACCCAGTATGGGCCGCTGCAGCTCACCGAAATGGAGGTTTGGGTGCAGGCTGCTTCTCAATGATTCATCTGCCAATCTAAAGTCAATGGCGTTGCTGTCATAGATGTCATCTGTATCGTTAAGCCATGGCTACATGAATTTTCAACCGTTTAAGGTCTTCACGGTTTCTTGATGCCCCAACTAATGTGACCATGACTATATCGCTCTTCAAGGGTTCTCTGATCCAACGTGCTGAAGCCTCATGCATGGATTGGGCTCTGAGAATACCACCTCATGTACTTGCGTTGGATCGCCGATTCTCTGCCCAGAGTCCATGGAGAGCACTACTGCAAACTTGTAACCAAGTGAGAGAGACTATGAGCAGCGAAAGTAAATGCCCCTTTATGGGCGGAATTCAACGAGCGACGGCTGGCCACGGCACATCGAACCGAGACTGGTGGCCGAACCGATTAAACCTGGGTATTCTCCATCAACACTCCCCCCAAGCTAACCCCATGGGGGAGTCGTTTACCTATGCCGAAGCGTTCAAGAGCCTGGATTATGCTGCCCTTAAGGCAGATCTGTTTGAACTGATGACCCACTCCCAAGACTGGTGGCCCGCCGACTACGGTCACTATGGGCCGCTATTCATCCGCATGGCCTGGCACAGCGCTGGCACCTACCGCATTGGCGATGGTCGTGGCGGCGGCGGCACCGGCAACCAGCGATTCGCGCCGATCAATAGCTGGCCCGATAACGCCAATCTTGATAAAGCCCGCCTGCTCCTATGGCCCATCAAGCAGAAATACGGCGAGAAAATTTCCTGGGCTGACCTGATGATTTTGGCGGGCAACTGCGCCCTAGAATCCATGGGCTTCAAAACCCTAGGGTTTGCCGGTGGTCGCGCCGATATTTGGGAGCCGGAGGAGGATATTTACTGGGGCTCTGAGGGCACATGGCTGGGAGATGAGCGTTATAGTGGCGATCGCGACCTAGAAAACCCCCTAGCAGCGGTGCAAATGGGGCTGATCTATGTGAATCCAGAAGGCCCCAATGGCAATCCTGACCCGGTGGCATCGGGCCAGGATATTCGCGAAACCTTTGGTCGCATGGCGATGAACGATGAAGAAACCGTAGCCCTGACGATTGGTGGCCACACCTTTGGCAAATGCCATGGGGCTGGAGATGCCGCCCTTGTGGGGGCAGAACCCGAGGGGGCCAGCCTTGAAGAGCAGGGGCTGGGCTGGCGCAACAGCTTCGGTACCGGCATCGGTGCCCACACCACCACCAGCGGCATCGAGGGGGCCTGGACAACCAACCCGGTGAAATGGGACAACAACTACCTAGAAAACCTGTTTGGCTATGAGTGGGAACTGGTGAAAAGTCCGGCTGGTGCCCATCAGTGGCAACCGAAGGATGGAGCCGGGGCTGATACCGTCCCGGATGCCCACGACCCCACCAAGCGCCATGCACCGATCATGACCACAGCGGATATGGCCATGAAAATGGATCCGGTGTATGCGCCAATTGCCCGGCGCTTTCTGGAACATCCAGAGGATCTAGAAATGGCCTTTGCTAAGGCCTGGTTCAAGCTAACCCATCGCGACATGGGCTCCCGCGCTCGTTACCTTGGCCCCGAGGTACCCCAGGAAGAATTCCTCTGGCAAGATCCGATTCCCCCGGTGACCCACGCGCTCA
This sequence comes from Leptolyngbya sp. CCY15150, assembly GCF_016888135.1. Lineage (NCBI taxonomy): Bacteria > Bacillati > Cyanobacteriota > Cyanophyceae > Leptolyngbyales > Leptolyngbyaceae > Leptolyngbya > Leptolyngbya sp. CCY15150. The sequence continues at coordinate 950 of NZ_JACSWB010000075.1, read as the reverse complement.
TTGACGACCAAGATATTGCTGCCCTCAAGGCTCAGATTCTAGCCGCTGGATTATCGGTGTCCCAACTGGTCTCAACCGCCTGGGCCTCAGCGTCTACCTTCCGAGGCTCTGACATGCGCGGTGGCGCGAACGGAGCGCGGATTCGTCTATCTCCCCAGAAAGATTGGGAGGTGAACCAGCCTGCCCAACTGGCGACTGTGTTGCAAACCCTAGAGGGAATCCAGCAAGCGTTCAATCAATCCCAATCCGGCGGCAAGCAGGTTTCCCTAGCAGATCTGATTGTCCTCGGTGGCTGTGCCGGGGTGGAGCAGGCGGCCAAGAATGCCGGTCATACGATCACGGTGCCGTTCCAGCCGGGACGCACCGATGCTACTCAGGAACAAACTGACGTGGAGGCTTTCGCGCCCCTAGAGCCTAAAGCCGATGGCTTCCGTAATTACCTAAAAACCGGTGGTCATAGCCTATCGGCGGAAGAGTTGCTGGTGGATAAGTCCCAACTGCTGACCCTAAGTGCCCCAGAGATGACGGTGCTGATCGGCGGTATGCGGGCGCTGAATACCAACGTTGACGGCACCTCGCACGGCGTCTTCACCCAACGCCCCGAGACCCTGACCAACGACTTCTTCGCTAACCTGCTGGATTTCAATACGGCGTGGAAAGCGACCTCGGATGACCAAGAGGTGTTTGAGGGGCGCGATCGCAAAACTGGCGAACTCAAGTGGACAGGCACCCGCGTCGATCTGATCTTCGGGTCAAACTCTCAGCTCCGAGCCCTGGCAGAAGTTTACGGATGTCACGACTCCCAGTCCAAATTTGTGCGTGACTTTGTGGTGGCTTGGGATAAGGTGATGAACCTAGGGCGTGTTTTAAAACCTTTTGGCATACTGGTAAGTAGTGTAGCTACCTGATAGATGTCCATGACTAACCAATCCCTCAGAACTATCCGCCGA
>NZ_JACSWB010000074.1 GCF_016888135.1 Leptolyngbya sp. CCY15150 | reverse complement strand
GGTAGTGCATTAATGTACGGGACGGAGGAAAATCAGACTACGCCATTGCGATTAGAAGGGAGTCAGACCCATGACCATTGAGATGACCTGTCCCACGTGTGGGGCTCACGATATCTCTAAAAACGGCACCAGCCACCGGGGAAAGCAAAACTACAAATGCCGAGACTGTGGGCGTCAATTCGTCGAAGATCCGCAATGGCAACCCAAGCCAAAGGAGACAAAAGCGCTTGTGAATCGGCTGTTACACGAGAAGACTCCGCTAGCAGGGATTGCCCGAGCTACTGAGGTGTCGGAGAGTTGGCTGCAAGGCTATGCCAATGCCACCTATGCGTCAGTGTCTCAAACTGCCGAGGTCATCCCCAAGCCTAAAGGCCCCCTGAAGGTGCAAATGGATGAACTGTGGTCGTTTGTCGACCACAAAGGGAATAAGCAATGGGTCTGGCTCGCGATCGATGCCGAGACCCGAGAAATCCTGGGCTGTCATATTGGAGACCGCTCTGGGGAATCTGCGGTGGCGCTGTGGCAGTCCATTCCAGGGGTCTATCGACAATGCGCCAAGGTCTACACCGACTTCTGGGAAGCCTACGTCACCGTCATTCCGAGCAAACGGCATGAGGCTGTTGGTAAAGATAGGGGCTTAACGAATTACATCGAGCGCCTGAACAACACGCTGAGGCAGCGGATTTCCCGACTGGTGCGGAAAACCCTGTCGTTCTCCAAAAAGCTAGAGAACCACATTGGGGCTATCTGGCTGTTCATCCATGACTACAATCGCCAAATCAGACAAAAGCTGGCGGAGCAAGGTAACCTCGTTTTTTCCTTTGTCCTGCAATAAAATGCACTACC
>NZ_JACSWB010000073.1 GCF_016888135.1 Leptolyngbya sp. CCY15150 | reverse complement strand
ACATTTTGTAGTATTTAAGGTGCTCGAATATTAGGTGGAAACGACCAGACGCCTTGGTATAACACTGCTCATATCCTAATTGAGCGCTTTCTGTGTCGTGCCAAGCCCCGAAGATACCGCCTATCCACGGCTCAAAAGCAATCCAACCGAGAAAGATTTGCTGCGTCTCTACACACCGACTCTGGAAGAATTGGCCCTTGCTCGGCGAGTCACTCGGAATGCGGCCACCCGGTTGAACTTTCTCATGTTACTGAAGACTTTTCAGCGATTAGGCTACGGCATTGCCTTAGCCCATGTCCCTGCCAAAATTATCCGGCACCTGGTCACCAGTACTCAATCACCCATCACCCAGCAAGATTTGAGTCAGTATGACGCTTCTGCGACTCGGAAACGTCATCTGCCGATTGTCCGCGACTATTTGCAGATGACGGTCTTCGGACAAAAAGCTCACGAAACCATGATTCAGGCCCTCGAAATGGCTGTAACCGCCAAGCATGATCTGGTGGATCTGATCAACATCGCCATCGAAGAACTGGTGCGGCAATGCTTTGAACTACCGGGCTTTTCGACGTTAGAGCGGGCAGCTAGGACAGTTCGTAAAGTCCATTCGAAGCAGCTCTACCAGCAAGTGAGCGAGGCACTGACGTCAGCAGAACGACAACAACTCGTCCGCTTTCTGGGCAGGGGCTAGGTTCTGCTCAACGGCTACTCTCCATGACAACATGCTCCACAGCCTGCCAAACAGTCTGGGGCTTCATCTCAAGCAGCAACAGCAGTG
>NZ_JACSWB010000072.1 GCF_016888135.1 Leptolyngbya sp. CCY15150 | reverse complement strand
CCCTACTCGTCTATAGTTTGGGGCAGCGCAAGCTCAGAGCCCAACTAGACCAGACGGGTGAAACGGTGCTTGACCAAAAGCAACGCCCGACGCCCATCCCGACCTTTCGCTGGATTTTACAGAAGTTCCAGGCGATTCACTTGGTCTCGATGAACACAGTTCAGCAGGTCAGCAACCTGTCTGAGGAGCACAGCAAAATTATCCGCCTTATGGGCTTTCCGTCCTGCCGCTACTATCTCCTAAATTAAGACCTGTCAACCTGCGGAATGTCGGAGATTAACCATGCCATCGCAGAGTAGAAGGCTGGCTCTAACTTAAGTTAGAATCCGAAGTTGATCGAAAGTACATCCTACAAACTGACAATGCCGCGCTTAACGGCAACAATCACAGCTTGGGTGCGATCGCTCACATCTAATTTATTCAAAATCCGATTGACATGAGATTTAACAGTCCCTTCACCTATGCTCAAAGCAACCGCAATATCAGCGTTATATCAAGTTGGGTTGAACGACCATGATATTAATATAGAAGAATCCCCTCTGACTTTTCTGTATTCTCTCTATGCCTAAGCGACTTACCATCACTCC
>NZ_JACSWB010000071.1 GCF_016888135.1 Leptolyngbya sp. CCY15150 | reverse complement strand
GTGGCTTTACTCATTGGGGCTTCTTCAAACATGACTGGGTGATGGCAAAACAACTCGTCACCTTGCTTTTGATCGTGCTTGGTTCTGTTTGGTTGGGCCCCATGACCAAGGAGATGACAGCCCTCTCTGCGGCAGGGCGATCGCCAGTCTTGCAGAGTCCTGACTATCTCACGCTACAAACCACCGTGACTCTCGTTGGTGCATTGCAAACTCTGGCA
>NZ_JACSWB010000070.1 GCF_016888135.1 Leptolyngbya sp. CCY15150 | reverse complement strand
GGCGGCTGCGAGTTCAAGGGCAAGATAGGACATTCATTGATATTGCCCAATCTGACAATGGCAGAATTTTTGCCAATACCTTTTCAAGCTTATACCGACTGAATCGTTCGGGGGAGTCAAAATTTATCGGTTCCTTTGGAGCCTCTGGGATGAATTCTCTGGGGTTTGATGCTAATGGCCGGTTATTTGGTGCTTCTGATAATGGCGGCTTTTATCAAATTAATCAGCGCACAGGGGAAGCCAGACTGCTATTTAACCTCAGTTCGGGTTAAGAGCGACAAGAAAAGGCGGGGTTGTATAAGCTGAAAAGTGTCAAACTATATCCAGCAAACCCCACCTATGTCTAGTTTAGAAGAACTGTTCTGCTCTATTGATGATTTCTGCCAACGCTTTGAACCCCAATGGCGTAAAACGCTCCTTGCCCAAGGTGGTCAATCCAGGCAACGGACTCGTTCTCTTGCTCTGAGCGAGATCATGACGATTCTGGTTGCCTTTCATCACCAGTGCTATCGCAACTTCAAGGCTTACTATCTCAAGCACGTCCATCCATACTGGAAGAATGCCTTTCCCGGACTGGTGAGCTATTCCCGCTTTGTTGAATTCATCCCCTCCGCCTTGGTGCCACTATGCGTTTACCTCAAGCATTGTTTTGGTCAATGCACAGGTATCAGCTTCATCGATAGCACCGCTATCAAAGTTTGCCATAATCGTCGGATTTCTCGGCACCGAGTCTTTGCCAAGCTGGCGGCTCGCGGCAAAACCTCGGTGGACTGGTTCTTGGGGTTCAAGCTGCATCTGGTGGTCAATGAGCAGGGGGAACTGCTCAACGTCACCCTCACCCCTGGCAATACCGATGACCGTAAGCCCGTACCCGATCTGCTTAAAGACCTATTTGGCAAGGTGTTTGCCGACCGAGGTTACGTCTCACAAGCTTTGGTCCAGAAGCTGTTCGAGGACTATGGCATTGAGTTCGTTGCTCGACCCAAACGGAGGATGAAGAACCACCTGATGCGCCTGAGCGACAAGCTGTTAGCGCGCAAGCGAGCGATCATCGAAACGGTGATTGACCAGTTGAAAAACATTTCTCAGATTGAGCACTCCCGCCATCGTAGCCCTGTTAATTTCACAGTGAATCTGCTGTGTGGATTAATTGCCTATTGCCATCAGCCCAAAAAGCCGTCTCTCAAGTTTGACTTTGCTCTTCCTCAATCGGCTTAACCCGAACTGAGGTTATTTAGGTTGTATTTAACCTTTCAGAGTGACTGACGGGCATTACTCTGTCTTGTTTTCATGGGTTGATTTTTCCAACTTTTCCGTTAGTTGTTGTTCAGTCTCCAACTTCTTGCAATACACTACTCTGTGTTGTTGCTCTGAATTGTGAATAGTGGCGAGCAAAATAATCGCATTTTTCAATCAGTCGGGAGGAGTTGGCAAAACTACACTCACTCAAAATTTAGGCTATGCCTTGGGGCAGCGATCGCACCGAGTATTGCTAGTTGATATGGATCCTCAAGCGAGCCTGACAGCGTTTATGGGTTTACATCCCTACGACATTAACCCTACTATTGCCAATTCGCTTCTCACTAGCGAACCTTTACCAATACATAAAGACTTGCATCAGATTGATTTGGCACCTGCCAACATTTCACTAAGTGGTGTTGAGTTTCAGTTGATTTCGGCCATGTCTCGTGAATGGAAGCTCAAGCGCGTCCTTGAGCCAATTAGCCAAGATTATGACTTTATACTAGTTGATTGCCCACCTAGCTAATACCAGTTCAATGTGAGGCGGCATAGAACAGTGCTTCCAGGATAAAGTCGTAGGCAGAAACTGATGCAACCTGCTCCAGTGTTAGTTGATCC
>NZ_JACSWB010000069.1 GCF_016888135.1 Leptolyngbya sp. CCY15150 | reverse complement strand
TAGAAGCCGTGCAGCAGCAGATTCCAGCGGACGGGGCATTGGTGGAACTGGTGCGCTACGAGCCGTTTGATCCGTCTGGAGCAGGTACTTGGGGAGCACCCCGCTATGCCGCCTACGTGCTGCTCCCCTCCGGCGAAATCCGCACCGTAGACCTGGGCGATGCCGCCGCCCTCGATGCCCAAGTCTTCACCTACCTCGATGCCCTGCGCAATCCCCGCTCCAACATCCAACCCATCGCCCGCGCCCTCGATGCCCAACTGATGCAGCCGATTCGCGCCCTCACCGACGACGCCACCCACCTGCTGCTCTCCCCTGACGCGGCCCTCAACCTGATTCCCTTCGCCGCCCTGATGGACGAAGAAAATCGCTACCTTAGCGAAACCCTCACCCTCACCTACCTCACCTCCGGTCGCGACCTGCTGCGGATGAATCGCGGTCTGGAGCCGGGGCAGGGGCCGGTGATTGTCGCCAATCCCGACTATGGGGCGACGGAGCTAGCTGCGGCATCCCGTGGCGCTACGCCAAGTCAGGGGAATACCGTCCTCACCGCCCAGCGCTCCACCGACTTTAGCAGCCTCAGTGCCTTCGGCTCCCTCCCCGGCACCGAAACGGAAGCGGATGCCATCCTGCCCCTGCTGGCCAACGCCACCCGCTGGGACGGAGCCGAGGCCACGGAAGCGGTGATCAAACAGGTTCCAGCGCCCAGCATTCTGCACCTCGCCACCCACGGATTCTTTCTGCAAGACCAAGACTGCTTGGCCGTACCCGGCGGTACCCGCACGGCCTCGATTGATGTTGTCTCCACCGTTCAAACCGACTGCGTGCCCACCCCGCGCAATATGGAAAATCCCCTGCTGAGATCGGGGTTGGTGTTTGCGGGCGTCAACCAGCGGTCAAGCTTCGCGGATGACGACGACGACGGGGTGCTCACGGCCCAGGAAGTTACCCGAATGAACCTGTTCGGCACTCAACTGGTAGTGCTATCGGCTTGCGAGACGGGGCTGGGGAATGTGGTGAATGGCGATGGGGTGTATGGTCTGCGGCGGGCGTTTGTGTTGGCAGGGGCGGAAAGTCAACTGATGAGCCTGTGGAAGGTAGACGATTTTGGCACGAGTGACCTGATGCAGGGGTACTATGAACGGTTGATGGACGGAGCTGGACGCA
>NZ_JACSWB010000068.1 GCF_016888135.1 Leptolyngbya sp. CCY15150 | reverse complement strand
GGATGTTCATCCATGACTACAATCGCCGAGTCAGAGAGAAGCTGGCAGAAAGGAAAGAGTCCATCTTTTCCTCTGTCCTTTACTAAAATGCACTACCAATTATTTGAAGGGAAAGATAGCGATTTAACTACTTCAATAGTGATGAAACAGTTGTGAACTATTGCAATCATGCATTATTAAGGTTTGTTCAGAAACAGCTATGTTTCTTGATGAGGCACTGAAAACTTAATTTGAGGATTGCTTATTAAGCTGGGGATCTTATACCTGTTGGCAATTGACACTCATGCTGATGACCCCACCACCTTCTCAGAAATTTTGGCTTCAGAAGCTAGCAACTGCTTGAGAAGGCAGATTTTAACTTTCAGACTTGGTGCCTAGTCTGAAATATTTTCCAAATCAGGCTGCCTGACATAACCATGCTCACGAGTTTCCCTAATCGATTGCTAACTGCTCTAATATCAAGTTGGGTTGAACGACCATGATATTAATATAGAAGAATCCCCTCTGACTTTTCTGTATTCTCTCTATGCCTAAGCGACTTACCATCAC
>NZ_JACSWB010000067.1 GCF_016888135.1 Leptolyngbya sp. CCY15150 | reverse complement strand
ATCTCCACCACTACCCTAGAGGTTCTCAATGGAGCTCAACTAATAGCCAGTACCTTCAGTCAAGGCAATGCAGGCAGTATTTTCATTGAGGCGGACGATAGCGTCACCTTTGCCGGGACATCCGAGAATGGTCAATTCGGCAGTGGGGCTGTCAGTCAGGTCGAAGCAGGGGGCCGTGGCGACGGCGGCAATGTGGAGATTCGCACCGACACCCTCGAGGTTCGCGATGGGGCTTTTCTCTCATCCAGTACCTTGGGGACGGGCAATGCCGGGAATGTGGTGATCGAGGCGGGCGATCGCGTTGTCATACGTGGCACGATCACCAGTGGATTTTCTAGTGGAATAATCACCTCTACAGAAAGTGAAGCAACAGGACAAGGCGGATTGATCATTGTTGATGCTCCTAGAATTCGAGTTGCTGATGGAGCAGTTATCAACGCCCGCACCGCCAACAATCAACCTGGCGGCAATATTACACTGGACGCCGATCGAATCGCGTTAATGGACGGAGGACAACTGATCACAACCACCCTGGCAGACGGTCAAGCTGGCACTATCACTCTCAATGCAGGTCGAGTCATCCTCTCTGGCAATGATCCAACCTTCGACCAGCGCCTTACTGAATTTGGCAGAGAGGTTGTCTTCAATGAAGGCAGTGGACAGAGTGGCTTATTTGCTAACACCCGTGAAGGGTCTGAAGGGCGTGGGGGTGTCATTCGGGTCAATGCCGATCGTGTTTTGATAGAAGACACCGCCACCATCTCCGCAGAAAGTGAAGGGCGTGGGAATGCTGGAGATATTCTCCTTGATGTCGATCAAACTCTGGTGATGAGAAACCAGGCTCAAATTACCTCTAGCACCTCAGACCAGGGCAATACCGGCCGTATCCGTATTCATGCCAATGATGCGATCCGCCTTGAGAACCAAAGCGGTATCACCAGCGAGGTACTAGCAGGCACAATAGGGGATGCTCAGCAAATTCGCATTCTGACAACGAACCTGAACCTGAGTGATCAATCCCAAATCTCAGCCGCCACATTTGGCACGGGCAATGCTGGAAGTCTTGTGATTCGAGCAACGGAGCAGGTAGAGGCAGATAACAGCACCATTTCCACAGCGATTAATCGAGGCGGCACCGCCACCCAGCCGAGCAGCATCACCCTCAATACCCGAGACTTACAGCTCGACAATAATGCTCGAATTACCGCTAATACCTCCGGTCAAGGCGATGCTGGAAATATCAACGTCCGAGGTACAAACACCATTGCTCTATCCAATAGCAACATTGCGACGGCAGTGAACCGGACTGGTGTGGGGCAGGGAGGGCAAATTACCTTAGAAGGAAGGGAGTTGGAGATGAGCGATCGCGCTCGGATCACCTCCAGCACTGCCGGCGAGGGCGATGCCGGCACCATTAACCTCCGCATCTCCGATACCCTGACGCTCAGCCGCAGTTTCATTGATTCTGAAGTTCGTGCCACGGCTACAGGCGAAGGTGGCGATATTAACATTGAGGCTGGCAACCTCTTTGTGGGCGATCGCTCCCGCATTAGTGCCCAGAGTCTCAGCAATCCAGACACCACGACCGATCCCCAAACTAACATCCTCCCCGGCCGTGCCGGTAATATCTCCATCTCCGTTGATAATCAGTTCGAGATGACCAACAGCGACATCACCACCCAGGCCCTTGCCGCTGCTGGTGGAGCTATCACTGTAGAAGCCCGCGATATTCGCCTCTTTGGCGACTCAGACATCACCACCTTCGTCCAGAGCGGCGAGGGCGGCGGTGGTGATATTACCCTGCGGGGCGACACCATTGTGGCCTTCAGCGACAGCGACATCCTAGCCTTCTCCGTCGATGGCAGCGGCGGCAACATCACCCTCGATACCCGTGCCTTCTTTGGTGATAACTATCGCCCCGCCACCGGCATCCTCACCCGAGAACAGATCGAGGCCCTTGATGGTAACGATCGCGTCGATATCAATGCCACAGGTCAGGTGCGATCGGGAGATATTGTGACGCCAGATACGAGCTTCATTCAAAATAGCCTGAGTAACTTATCAGAAACCGTCATTGATACTGAAGGACTACTCGCCAATAGCTGCATTGCCCGCACCACCCAGGGCAACACCTTCCTGATTACCGGCGGTGGCGGCCTGCCGGAGCGGCCCGGCGACCTACCGATCGCCACCTACTCCACCGGTGATGTGCGCTCCATCCCCAATGGGCAAGAGTCCAGTGACGAGGCATGGCAGTCCGGAGATCCGATCATGGAACCCCAGGGTGTTTATCAGCTACCCGATGGACGACTGGTCTTGAGTCGTGAATGTTCGTAGGGAGGATAGAACTAGGGCTGATCTTCGTTGAATTATGCAACTGCGTAATCACCTGGATGGGCGCTGCCGACGATTATCCTCTGATGATGGTCAGGTTATCGCAATCGGAGGGACTGTAGCGCGTACCACCGCCTTCAAGACGACCCGGCATACCGCGATCGGGTGGTTCATAATTTGCACAGTGGACGACAAGTTCTCCACTGCAGGAGCTGAGTAGCCAAAGCGCAAATAATAGGAGGGAAGAGATAATCAGATTTTTGGAGAGAAGCTTTAGGGTAACCATGACTGACAACCATCCTCGTGCAACCGTTATCGTTATGTCCTTACCTAAGACAATAGGATGGTTACATCAACCGTTCACTACCGGTTCCTGTGTTCTTGCTGATGCCTGCCGGAGAGCTTGATGACCGAAATGAACGACTGCAATTGCATAAAGCTGTCATGTTTTGTCCTTCTTTGATCACTCTCAGAAAAGAGAGAACTGGCTTGCAGTTTTCTGCAAAGAACATAACAGCTTGATGCAACCCGTGTGTCCGACACCCGCCATATACTTGACAGAAATAATACATATCGTCTTTCGGTACTTCTGGTATCGTATGAGGGTGGTTTTATTGAGGTATACCAGTTTTCCTTTATCCAATGTCTCCTGTGTTTCTAGGCATTCGTTTTTTAGCCTCTTGGCAACCGTTTACCTTCCAGTGTCGAGATCGGCAAACAGCACAGTGGTGGGAAGCCAGACAGCGGTTACGCGTCAACCGTCAGGTGGAGCGCGTGCGTGATGGACTCATGCAAGATCTATTCACCATCCGCCGTCGAATCGAACTGTTAGATCATCAGTCTGACGTAGACATTCATGCATTACTGCAGCAGATCAGTACGATGCATCATGACTTAAAACATCTGACAGAGAATCTATCTCCACCCTATGTTGAAGATAGTTTACCTTTGGCCATTCAGAACTTAGTCGAGCAGCAACGTCAAGGTCTTAGTCTACCTATTGACCTAGATCTACCTGCCAACTGGCTTTACAGCTCTGCAACCCAAAATCATACGATCGTGCTGATGCTCGATGAGTTAATCTGTCTTACTATTCAGTCCAAGACCACCCAATCCATTCATTTAGCCCTATCTACCCAACGAGACCAAGGGATAGTACAGGGACTACTGACGATGTCTGTTATGTATGCAAATCGTGACGTTTGTACCGCTGTACAACAGTCTCAAGAAATCGCATATTTATGCCGAGCCTTTCAACTGCTCACGTCTGGACGCTGTACCCAAACGCAACAAGACGCCGTTGGACAATGGCAATTTCGATGGCGATCGCCCACATGGGATAATACAACATCAACCGTGGAGCACTATCATGAGTAAACCAGATCTAGTACCCAAGCAGCGAATTTTGGTCGTCGATGATCACGAAGCGGTGCTGAATGGAACCGTGAGCACGCTCAAGCAACAGTACTCTGATGCAGACCTGTTTACGGCTCAAGATGCAGAGATGGCCCGTCAACAAATTGAAGCAACCCATCCAGATCTGGTGGTGATGGATTTATCGATTCCTGAAACAGCAGGGGAGGCAGCTCGTACTGAGGTAGGCATTCAACTGCTGCGAACTTTGATGCAGCAGTACCCTAGCTTAAATATTGTTGTGCAAAGCGCCTATGTAAAGGCTCTCGTGCGCCTAAAACCTGCGATTAATGCCCATGAGGGAGGGTTTACCATTGCGGATAAAAGTTTGCCCTTAAGGGAAATGCTCACCAAGGTAGATTGGGCTTTACAAGGATTAGTCTACACCCCCCGGGATATGCGTACAGGCCTGGAATTGAAGCCGGAATGGGTGAATGTACTAAAGCTAGCGTTTGAAGCTGGGCTACAGGATAAGGCGATCGCCCTTGAGCTGAATGTATCAGAGCGAACGGTTCGCCATTATTGGACTCAGGTGCAAGATGCACTGGATGTTTATCCAGAACCGGGCAAGAATATCCGCATCCAGACTGAGTTGCGGGCCCGAGAGGAAGGGCTAATTGATTAACAGGATGTGACATGGTGCGGTTAAGTCTGGGTTTATGGCATTGTATTCAGAGAGAAGCTGGCATTTGGCGAGTGGGCGCATTGCCAGGGTTGATGGTGATTGCGCTGGTTGTGGGAGCTCGGTGGATGGGGTTGCTGCAATCTACAGAAATGATGGCCCTCGATGCTATGCTGCGATCGCGCCCAGCAGAACCCACCGATGAACGGATTCTTATCGTTGGCATTGATGAAGACGACGTGCGAGCCATCGGCACTTACCCAGTTCCTGATAACGTTCTGGCTGATTTACTGATTACCCTAGAGCGATCGCAGCCTGCTGTCATCGGCATCGATATTTATCGTGACTTACCCGTTGAGCCAGGTCATGACCAGCTCACGGCTCTGTTTGAAACCATGCCCCACATCATCGGCATCGAGAAAATTTTCTCGGCTCGTGATGCCTCCTCTCTTCAACCGACAGAGCCAGGCGATGGGGTGATGCCTGCCGTTCATCCTCCCCCGGCCCTACCTCCAGACCAAATAGGCTTTGTTGATGTTGTTCTAGATTCCGATGGAAAACTGCGGCGGAGCTTACTCGCGACCCATGATCCAGACGACCAGTTTAAATTCTCGTTCACCATTCAGCTTGCCCGACAATACTTAGAACGCCAGAATATTACGCTGACCAATGGCGATCGCGACCCAGAAGCCATGCAGTTTGGCACAGTGGAGCTGACAAGATTTCATCCTAACTCTGGAGGATATATTCAAGACCCTGCCGGCGGCAATCAAATTTTCATGAACTTTCGTAATGGAGAGCAGCCATTTCGGATTGTGTCACTCCGAGCTATTCAAGCTGGAGAGGTGCCGGACGACTGGATTCGCGATCGCATCGTCCTGATTGGGATGACTACCCCCAGCGTTGGCGACTACCTAAGTTCCTCTGCCCTAGCTAGCCGTAACCCTGGTCTTCATTATGGCGTTGAAATGCATGCTCATGCCCTGAGTCAACTGGTCAGTGCCGTGTTGGACAATCGCCCCTTACTGCAATCTTGGGCAGAGGGATGGGACTATGTGTGGATTATTGCTTGGGGGCTCTTAGGCATCAGCCTAGGGCGAATTATTCCATCACCGGTTAAACTGATACTTGGTCTAGGAATCACCAGCCTCCTGCTTGTGAGCTGTGCCTATGGACTCCTCCTAGTCGGATGGTGGGTTCCTCTCACGCCAGCTTTATTAGCGCTGATGATCAACAGTGCAGGATTAACCGCCTCTTTATTTTATCTGCATGAACAAACCCTAAGGGCAAGACTGCAGGAACGACAGCTTGTGATTGAACAGACCTTCGATGCCATCCATAACGGCCCACTGCAAACCTTAGCTAAACTGCTGCAAGACTATGGAGATCAAGAGCAGCGATCGCCGACCGTCTATGCCAATCTCCAACATCTGAATCAAGAACTGCGGGATGTTTACGAGGCTGTTCGCCAAGAAAGCCGTTCAGATAATGCTAATTTTTACTTAACCAGTGGTCTACAGCTTAACTTACAAGATCCCATCCATGAGCTGCTCTATGAAGTGTATCATCACACCTTAACCCGTGACTTTCCAAACTTTAAGACTCTCAAAATCAAGCTCACGACCTTTGAGAATGTGGATAATCGACGGTTGACGGAAGAGCAAAAGCGAGGGCTTTGCCGTTTCTTGGAAGAAGCGCTTTGTAATGTCGGTAAGCATGCAACTGGCGTACGACACCTGCAGGTGGAATGTAAGCCAGGAACCCGCTCGAATATCCTGCGAATTGTGGATGATGGTTCGGGGCTGGAGACAATGGTTAACGTTAAGGCGGGGCGATCGCACGGGCGAGGAACACAGCAAGCCAAGTCGTTAGCCCATCAATTGAGCGGTAGCTTTCAACGACGTCCCAACCATCCCCATGGAACAATCTGTGAGCTAACCTGGCCTATGACTCAAGCATGGTTTTGGCGCTTTTAGGCAGCAGGATGCTCTAGGAGTTTGCTATGTGGCAAGATACCTGAACCACGGCAGATTTCCTCTCTCTTTTATCACTCTCGAGGAACTAGCCAATCCAGTGATTGAACGAGGCTGGCATACTCAGATTTTTGGCACTGCGCAATAAAGAATGATTCAAGCATTAGACTTAATCGGAATTAGGAAAAGCCTGAACGGGTGACAACGTCCCTAGAAGTCTTGCTGCAACAGGGATAGCGCATGAAACCCACGCTGAAAATAGAGCCGTTTATGGGGTTTGAGTGCT
>NZ_JACSWB010000066.1 GCF_016888135.1 Leptolyngbya sp. CCY15150 | reverse complement strand
GATATGCTGGCTCACTCTGTACGATTGTTACTGCACTACCTGAAGTTCGGTGATGTCCCAGTTCCTCCAAGGTTCATCTCTTAATTCAGCAACGCCCATGTTTTAGAAACAATAGCACCTGGCAATCTTCACATCGACGCAATCGCTACCTTGATTGAGGTGCTTGAAGGGTCTAATAGCCATGAGCGTCAACAATCAACTGTACATCTTTTTAAGAAGATTGCTACCGGCAACCCTGATGTAATCGCTAGCTTAGTGAAGCTTATCAATGACTCTACTGAGCAGAACACTCTTCACGTTACAGCACGGGTTTTAGGTGAAATTGCTGTTGGTAACCTTGATGCTATCGCTAGCTTAGTGAAGCTTATTCATGACTCCACTGATCAAGATACTCTTTGTCCTATGGTGCAGTCTCTAGGTAAGATTGCTATCGGTAACGCTGATGCAATTGCTGGCTTAACTAAGCTTATCAATAAATCCACTAACCCAGATATCCGCCGTGTTGCCGCAAGTGCTTTAGCAGTAATTGATCCTGGTAATGCTAGTGCGAACGCCACATTCGTCCAGCTTTTTAATGATTCCAGAGATGAGGAGTCCCGTGAGAGTATCCTATGGGACTTGCGCAGAATTGCGCCTGGAAATGCCAGTATAATTTCTTTCTTGGCTCAGCTTCTTAAAGACTTCCAAGATGAAAAGATCTGTCGATCTATTATCTTTGATTTAGGTACAGTTGCTTCTGGCAATGCTGATGCAATTATCGCCTTAGCTCAGTTTATCAATGAGTCTAAAAATATATACCATCTTGTAGATGCGACGTATTCCTTGGAAAAAATTTTAACTCCTGAACACTGTACAAGAACTATCGCTAGCTTAAAGCGTAGTCTCAGCAATGAGGTTCACCATAACAACTTTCCGCGATTCGATGCCTGCTATGAAATTGTTTGGACGTGTGCTGAGATGCTCTCTTACTCTGACTTCTACCAAGCTTGGCACTATCCTGCTCTTACGTATCATCCTGAAGTCGAAGACACTACCCCCGCAGGGTCTACTCTCTTCACTCAACATTGTAATCTTACTCTTTTACCTCAAATTATTAACCAGGCTATACACTCTTGCAAACCGTCATTAAATCGCCAGGTCATTTGCATTGACAGTAGCCGCTTCAGTGATCTAAGTAATCCTGCTGGACAAATTTATATGGAGTTAGAAAACGCAGGCTGTCCTGAACGTGATTTCAATAACCTTCCCGAAGACATAGGAAAACTACAAACATACTGTGCCAAAGATCTTCGTAAACAACATTCTAACTTGGTTGCCCTCATCCTTTATGAAGACCCTACCAATGCATCACGCCAAGCATTTAATACTGCAGTGTTGAACCAACTAGCAAGATTTAGCTATCCACCCATGGCAATCATTCTCCCAGAACGGCGCAACGATTGCCATTTGCAACAATTTCTAGCTACCGATCCTAATCTTGTCACTGTTGTTCTTCAATGGTTACAACGCTTGGAGCATTAACGGGACATGGGTGTTGCATCATTAAAGGCCGATGGCTAGTCGGTGTATCCCGACTCCATTCCAGAGGGCGATCAGATTGTCTGCAAGACTTACATGACTCAGGTAGAAGGCGAAAACATACGATTGCATCACTACCCTGCTCGACTGCACCGTAAGACCCTTTGCTAGGGAGTGTTTTAAAACTCATCCAAACTTTGATTCTCTCATACGAAAGATCAAGGAGTTTAGCAGGTTTTAAAACAGAGCCTAGTCTAAGTCCGTAGACATGCTGGCTCACTCTGTACGATGTTACTGCACTACCTAAAGGTGATGTCCCAGTTCCTCCAAGATTCATCTCTTAATTCAGCAACGCCAAAAATCTTAAATACTGTCATCCTTCCAACCACAGCGATCGCAATCCCAATGTAATGGAGGCGGGTCGGCCATGGGCATAGCAGTACCACATTGAGGGCAGTGGCCAGTGAACAGGGGATGAGTGGCTAGCAAATACTCTTGTTCTAACGGGGATAGGTGCCGCCTAGGCGGGAGGATGAGTTCACCGTTGTAGTAGCTGGCTCCTTCCGGCTCCCATTGCTCATCTGGGCTGTAGAAACGGATGTCTTCATCATTCTGTGGGATCGGTCGCCAATCGAGGCAACTATCGCCCATCACGCCTTCGGGATGGATGGCACAAGAGAGATAGGAACTGCTGGTGAAGAAATGACAGCTTTGGCAAGCAGAGATGTAGCGGCAAGACATCGGTGTGTTCTGGGGTAGGTTCACAATTGGCATCATTACGTTCTGCTTGGCATCTGCTGTATTAGGAACAGCACATCTAGCTTTAGCAACTCTTGTAGTTGTGCCTTGGTTACATGGGATCGGACTACTTTTCATCTTTTTGGGGGCATCCGCTATTACCGTCTCGACTCCAGCCAAAAGGTTCTCCAATAGTGCAGTGGCCTGATCCCCCATCGTTTGCTCACGCTCTGGCGCGTCAATTCCACAAAATCGTATGCGTTCCTCACCAAGAATGTCGGACACACCAATGGTATCCCCGTCTGTCACACGAACTAACTCAACGTTCATGCTGCTATCAACATTGTTGCGATCAGTGGTGGCCCAGTGGAGCGGTGGATCAGGACGTTTGTCGCCCACGATAGTTTGCCATCGGGCCGCCGCAAATTCTGCTGTGAGGCGATCGCCCCCTTAATCAGCCATTAGCTTAGCCTTGTCAGGAAACGAACACTCAACGGTAATCTTGAGGCTACATTCAAGCGATCGCCCGCACGACCCATCACCTCATCAAGAGCGATCGCCCGATTTGGGGTAGAAGGAGCAGCGATTGTGAGTGGAGTATGATACCGATTCATGTGAAAATGGGGGGCATCTTTTGAAACCCTTATAGGACAGCGGTTACAAGATTCAGAATTTCTGTGCTGAGCACGTCTATCTATGGCCACTGATCCACCACATCACTGTTGCTTTATGCCTCAACCTCCTGCCCTGTTTCCCGAAGACGAAAATTACTTTGCCCTGCTTAATGGACTGAAGAAGCAAATCCGGTCAGCGCAGATGAAGACGGT
Source organism: Leptolyngbya sp. CCY15150 (assembly GCF_016888135.1). Classification (NCBI taxonomy): domain Bacteria; kingdom Bacillati; phylum Cyanobacteriota; class Cyanophyceae; order Leptolyngbyales; family Leptolyngbyaceae; genus Leptolyngbya; species Leptolyngbya sp. CCY15150. The sequence goes on along the minus strand of NZ_JACSWB010000066.1, from coordinate 1,475 downwards.
TCTCGCGATTAATAAGGAATTAATCCTGCTCTATTGGCAGATAGGGCGTGAGATTCTCGCACGGCAACAGGCAGAAGGGTGGGGTGGCAAGGTCATTGATCGCTTGGCGAAAGATTTGAAGCGGGAATTTCCTGATATGCAAGGCTTTTCCTCACGCAATCTCAAGTATATGCGGGCCTTCGCCGAAGCCTGGCCTGAAGAGCAATTTGTGCACCAGGCTGGTGCACAAATACCCTGGAAGCACAACTGCACCCTTTTGGAGAAGGTCAAAGACCCAACCGAACGCCTATGGTACATCCAGCAAACGGTTGAGAACGGCTGGAGTCGCAACGTGCTGGTCTTACAAATCGAGAGCGGCCTGTTTCAACGTCAGGGTGGTGCGATCACGAACTTTGAGCGCACCCTACCCTCGCCTCAGTCCGATCTCATGCAGCAGCTGATCAAGGATCCCTATCACCTAGAATTTTTGCCCTTCGGCAAGAAGTTTCAGGAGCGGGAACTGGAGAGCGCCCTGGTTGCCCATATCCGGGACTTCCTGATGGAGCTGGGAGTTGGCTTCGCGTTTGTTGGCAGCCAATACTATCTCAACATCGGTGGCGAAGATTTCTATCTCGACCTGCTGTTTTACCATTTGGAACTGCGCTGCTTCATCATCATCGACCTCAAGATGGGTGAGTTCAAGGCCGAGTATTCCGGCAAAATGAATCTCTATGTCTCGGCTGTTGATGACATCCTCCGGAAGGAGCACGACAACCCGACGATCGGCATCATCCTGTGCAAGTCGAAGAACAAAACGATTGCTGAATACGCCCTGCGCAACGTCAACACACCAATCGCCGTGTCAACCCACAAGCTACCCAAACAACTCCAGGAAAACTTGCCGACTGCCGAGCAGCTAGAAATGGAGTTGGAAGCCGCTGTGAAAGAGCTGGAAGACGATCAGCCAGATGAGCCGTGAAATCCTGTGGCTTTCCCCTGAACGGGTGACAACGTACCTATAGGGGATATAGCACCCCCGCCAACGCTGGGCCAAAGATAGCGGCTCCGTAATGCACCGCCGAATTCATGCTGTTGGCGCGCGTGAGCTGGTGGGGCGGCACCATTGAAGACATTGAGGTTTTGTAGGCCAAGCTTTGAATTTGTCCGATGTCATGGATGCCCACAGCATAGCCTTGCCAGGAACTTTCCCTAACTTTTATGCGGATGGTCTAACATTCTCGACAAAACAGCAACGCGATCGCTCTCCATGACCCATCAAATGGCAACAGCTACAGGGCAAACGGGTTCGACCCCGACCACGTTAAGGAGATGCGTTCACGGTACGTAACCCGGGGGAATGGTGTCGCGGAAACTGGCTGTATCATACGTTATAGGCAGACAGCAATTCTCATTTTGACCAGTAGCTTGCCCAATCTGCCGAATCCTGAACGAAAGAATGAGCTTTTTCAACAAATCTATTGACACTGTTCTCAATA
>NZ_JACSWB010000065.1 GCF_016888135.1 Leptolyngbya sp. CCY15150 | reverse complement strand
CAAGTCGTGGTGGCTCAAGCCAAGCGTTGTCCCCACTGTGGAGTCGACGTAGACCCATCGACGCAGCGCTTAAGCGGGATTTACGAGCGGATTGAATTGCCTCAGGTGACCCCTCACGTTACGCGAGTGGAACGCTACGGTGGGATGTGTCCCTGTTGCCAGAAGGCGTATCAAGCCCCTGTTGCGGTTGGTTTAGAACCCGGCTCACCCTTTGGCACCAGTATTGCGAGTCTAGTGACCTATCTGCGCTACGGTCATGCCATCAGTTATCAGCGACTAAGCCAGTTAATGAGCGAGCTTTACGGGCTAACTCTGTCGGAAGGAGCGATTGCTAACCTCTTGCAACGGGTGCAGGCTCAACTGGAAACTCCTGTAGCGAAGATTGTGGAGCGCTTACGCAGTGCACGTCTGGTTGGCAGTGATGAAACGGGGGCACGGGTGAATGGGAAAAACCAGTGGGAATGGGTGTTTCAAA
>NZ_JACSWB010000064.1 GCF_016888135.1 Leptolyngbya sp. CCY15150 | reverse complement strand
TCCAAGGTTGTATCCGGACATGGGTTTGCTTCTGCTTCGGGGTTGGGGGCAGCCTCTGGAGCATCGCTGGGAGAGGTCAGCACCTGCTGGACTAAGATTTGGTACATCAAGGTTTGGTCTAGTTCAACCTGCTCATCTATGGGCTGGGGAGCTGGGGAACTGTTTAGGGGTTCAGAAGCAGACAAAGCTGGCCCCTCTGCATTTGCAGTCACCCCCTTATTAGTTAGATCAATACGGGGTATGGCAACGATCGCCTCCCAACTTGAATCGCTCAAACCGGCCTTCTTTGATGCCTGTGCAGAGCTCGATAGGACGCCACTCAAACTCGACTCGGCTGTTATCTCTCGCACGTTAACGGTTGGTCAGTGGGACTACCCAAACAACATCCTCGATCAGGAACAACGGCTCAAGCGGCTCAAGCAACAGTTTCAAACCACACATGAGCCAACAGGCAGACGACAAATGATTTGGGCTCTTCCCAGCTTTTGGTGATGCTTAATGCCGTTCCTCTGGGTTTGTTCTACACCGCCATGATGAATCGCTTGGCGAGGAGATCCAAGCCAG
>NZ_JACSWB010000063.1 GCF_016888135.1 Leptolyngbya sp. CCY15150 | reverse complement strand
CGAAGTTGTGTTCCAGGTTGTAGCCCTTGGTTTTGAGCGTGTTGTTATTCTCGTTTTCGACCTTCCAACGGGTACGCCCGGCTAGAACGACCTCTGCTGTCAGGTGACAATTATCTTGGGCTCTTGGCAACTTTTGGTGATCCAACTTGCATGTAGAGAGGTACATAGGAACTACCCCTCAAAACTGTAGTCCTATGAAACTTCTAGAGTATTGTCTGCCCGATGCCTCGACGCTGAACCTCAAACACTGGGATCTCGATGCAGAGAGCCACCAGATGGTCATCACCGTTTGCTCTATCCAAACGGTGGCCTGTTGTCCGCTTTGTCAGACACTGACCAGGCGCGTCCATAGCCGTTATAAGCGAACGCTCAAAGACTTGCCCTTGGCTCAGTTCGGGCTCACTATCATGTTGGAGGTGTGTAAGTTCTTTTGCCTGAATGAGGCTTGTCGTCGTCGCATCTTCACCGAGCGATTGCCAACCATTGTGGCTCCTTGGGCCAGACGCACCCGGCGCTATGCTGAGCAGCTTACCGCCATCGGGCTGAGCTTGGGCGGTTCAGCCGCTGTCCGTCTCGGTCAACACCTGAACGTGGCGGCCAGTCGCAATACCTTTCTGCATCTCATCGCCCGCCTATCGTTTCCTGAAATGGACACTCCACGTATGTTGGGAGTGGATGACTTTGCTCTACGAAAAGGCCACCAATACGGGACGATTTTAGTGGATCTCGAAACTCATCAACCGGTCGCACTGTTACCCGACCGTAGTGCAGAAACCCTGGCTGAATGGTTGAAAGCGCATCCGGGCGTGGAAATCTTGTCCCGCGACCGCTCCAAAGCCTATAAGCGGGGCATGAGCGAAGGTGCTCCGGAGGCCATCCAGGTCGCGGATCGCTTTCATCTACTGCAGAACCTTGAGGAGACCCTGGAAAAAGCATTCAAGGGACAGGTTCAAGTCTTTAGACGCATCGAACAAGCCCAGCCGTTGGGCAACGCTGTCGTTACCCCCTGGGCTTGCGAACTGACGCCACAACCCACGATCACCAAACGGGCTCAACGTTTGGAACGCTATGAGCAGGTCCACATTTTACAGCAGCAGGGCTATCGCATCCAAGACATTGCGCACCATCTGGGCATGGGCAAACGCACGGTCTATACTTATCTGTCCCATGAGACTTTTCCGGAGTGGCAACCTTCCATTCGACGACGCGGCAGTGGGCTTGATCCGGTGTTGCATAATTAGAAGATGAACAGGAGGAATCTGCCATGCAATGTCCAGAGTGCGGGGCTACTCATATCCGTAAAAACGGCAAGAGAAGTGGTAAGCAAAATCACATCTGCGTTGCTTGCGGTCGTCAGTTCATTGATACGTATGAATCTCACCGAGGCTACTCCGATGAGGTGAGGCGCGAGTGTCTCAAGA
>NZ_JACSWB010000062.1 GCF_016888135.1 Leptolyngbya sp. CCY15150 | reverse complement strand
CAAAAGCAAGGTGACGAGTTGTTTTGCCATCACCCAGTCATGTTTGAAGAAGCCCCAATGAGTAAAGCCACAAAGCAAAACACCAGTGATGACCGAAAACATAGCAGCAGGAATGATGATGTACTGCCCCAGAATGTTTCGCGCCAGGTTGATGCCATGAATTGCTTCCTCAGGTTCAAGTAGGACAATACTCAATGCCAGAGCAACAGAGCATAGGGCTGTGCCAAACCATAACCCACCCGTAGCAATGTGCAGGCTTAACAGCCAGTTTCTCTGATTCATCTTCAATCTCATGAAGCCTCATCAAAGGCGATCGCCTTATAGTTAGTTAGCGAGCTAACTATAAGTTCGGGGCGAGGACTTTGTCAAGGCGATTGCCAAGAGTCGTTTGCTAGCTTACAATAAGCGGACTAACTAAATCACCTCACTATGCAAATTTTTCCAAGGCAAGAGGCATTCCACGAGCTTGAGCGTGATTTTTCTGGCTTTGACGTAGAAGCGGTCGGA
>NZ_JACSWB010000061.1 GCF_016888135.1 Leptolyngbya sp. CCY15150 | reverse complement strand
TCCCCACATTCTACCAAACCACCTTGCGCACTCACCTCAGGGAAACCCAGTACTTGACCCTGCAATTGTTGTTGTTATTGCTACAGGCTCATCGCCAAGTCAAACTTTCAGTGTTAGCCAGCGTCTTTCCTCAGCCCATTCAGTATCCAAGCCGAAAACGCAACGGGAGCATCCCACTTTCGACAAAATAGTCAACAGGCAAGCTGCCCATTGAGGTAGGCACAACGCAAACTCAACATCGCATTGACAGAGGCCGT
>NZ_JACSWB010000060.1 GCF_016888135.1 Leptolyngbya sp. CCY15150 | reverse complement strand
GACATGGGTAGAACGACCACTCAGCTTGCCCTAGTCTAAAATCGACTCAGCGTTGACCCAACGTTGCTTTAGATTCTCTTTATAAATTAGCTCTAAGACCCACGTCCGCCTCTTCAGGACGCTAAAAACGCGGTGTGTTCTCCTGCAACCTGGCTCAACTCTGCAGGAGTGCCTGTCGCTTTGAGTTGACCGTTATCTAGGAAAACCAACCAGTCAGCCCGCTTCACCACCTGAGGGCGATGGCTAATGATCAGAGTGGTTTTGCCTTGACGATGTTGGATCAAGCGATCCAGAATTTCGGCTTCGCTCACAGGATCAAGGGCTCCCGTCGATTCATCTAAAATCAAAATGGGTGGGTTACTCATCAGGGCACGGGCGATCGCCAGCCGTTGCTTTTGTCCACCCGATAAGTTAGCGCCGAACTCTCCCAGTACCGTCTGATACTTATCGGGTAACTGATTAATAAACTCATCTGCTCCAGTAATCTCACAGGCAGAGATAATATCTTCAAAGCTGGCGTAGGGAGAGCTAAGGCGAAAGTTTTCAAACACCGAACGGCTCCAGAAATGGGGCTCTTGGGGAACTAAAATAACCTGCTGTCGCAGACATTCAAGGGGTAAGTCACTCTGGTTGTATTTACCAAAGCGAATATTGCCAGATTGTAGGGAGTAGAGCCCGGCAATGAGCTTCGCTAGGGTGCTTTTGCCACAGCCCGATTGGCCAATAGTAGCCGTGACCTGGCCACCGGGAATCGTTAGAGAAAATTCTCGAAGTAAATCCACTCGTCCAGGATGGTGAAAGGTAAGATTATCACAGATAATATTGCCATCAGCAGGCAGGTCTACCCAAGGCTTAGTGACAGCATCAACCGTTTCAGGAGTTGCGTCGATGATGGAGCCCAGTCGTTCCAGAGCCGTTTTAGCTCGGGCAAATTCATCGATAAAGCCAATGACGCTACCCGTAAAGCCTGTAAGGTAACGATAGAGGGCGTTAAACGCCAGCAGTTGACCAATAGTGAGGGTTTGCTGAATCACCAACCAGCCACCGAACCAGAGGATAGCGATCGCCCCCGTTCCTGCCACTAGGGTCGAGGTGAAATGGTTCAAAATGGCAATCTGCATCGTGCGAAAGGTGACATTGGCTAAACGCCCAAACCGGCCCTGCAACTCATCCCAGGCCTGAGATGTGCCGTGACTGGTTTTCAGGGTCATAGCCCCTTTGAAGTTTTCCACTAAGAGCCCCTGGTTTTCGGCTTCAGTGACCAGGACATCACGGGTTTTGCGCTGCAGGGTAGGAAAAAAGAGCAGGCTGGGTAAGGTCATGAGGATGGCGATCGCTACAGCAGCCAAGGTTAGCTGCCAGCTATAGATCACCATCAGCCCCAGGGAAACCAGGGCAATAAAAAACTCACTGGGCAGGCTGATCACTACCTGAGAGACTAAAAAGTTGACCTCGCGAATATCACGCAGGCGACTGACCACTTCGCCACTGCGGTGAGATTCGTAGTACGCCATCGGTAGACGCAGCAGTTGCCGTCCAAAATCGAGCATCAGCCCCAGTTCTAGCCGCTGAGCAAAGTGGGTAATCAAATTGCTCTGAATGAGCTGTAGGACGCTGCTAAAGGCAATGAGCGCCAGGGTACCCAGGGCTACGGTGGTAAGCAAATCCGCATCGCCCCGTACCAGCACCTCGTCGGTGAGAAGCTGGATCACCAGGGGCAGTGCCAGAGCTAACAGCCCCACCACCAAGTTCAGTAACAGCGCCTCAGCTAGCAGACCCCGATAGGCCCAAATGCGCCGCCGAAATCGTCCAAAACCTTGAATTTCATCGTTGGGCTGGGCGTCAAAGCGCGCATCGTCGGGAATGAGCAGCAGCATGACGCCATTGCCCCAGGCCTTCATCAATTCCCCTCGGGATAAATATCGTACCCCCACCGCCGGATCGGCCACCACGTATTGCTTGCCTCGGCAACCATAAAGCACGACCCAGTGGTAGCCCTGCCAGTGAATGATGGCGGGCAGGGGCACTTCTTCGAGGCGATCGATCAAGTCCGGTGATGCTTTGACCGGGCGAGCATCAAAGCCTAGGGCGTGTTTTAAAACCTTTTGGCATACTGGTAAGTAGTGTAGCTACCTGATAGATGTCCATGACTAACCAATCCCTCAGAACTATCCGCCGA
>NZ_JACSWB010000059.1 GCF_016888135.1 Leptolyngbya sp. CCY15150 | reverse complement strand
CCAGCTTCTAATGAAGTGACGGGAAAAACCTCTAACCATCGCTTAAGCCAGTTGAAACAAATGAACGGTTGAATGACCAATCGCAGATTATTCAATACGTTCTTCCAACCGCTCTGGTTGTTCCACCAAGGGTGTTGAGCAAACTGCTGATGGGCAATTGGACAGATATCATTGAAGGCATCGGCAAACAGACTGACCATAAGGAAGGCACTCATGACCAATTCCCACCACTTCTCAATCTGCTCATAGCTGGTCATGCGAAAGTCGGCCCAACCGAGGGCATCTTTAGCTTGCTTGAGACCGTATTCAATCCAGGTTCTAAAGCCATAATGGTTACCGATTTCGCTCAAAGCTACCGCAGGAGCACAGACCATGACAAACGACGTGGAATGGTCTGGTAAGGTTTGCGGGTTCGTTGTGATATCAAGTCGGGTTGAATGCACATGATGAGGCGACATGAGTGTCCCTGTCGTACCCTGGCCACCAATGGTAAAACGTGAGACCTCGAATCAGGTCTTGCTGCTGCAACAATCGCTGACAGCGTTGGTAAACCAGGTCTTCAACCGACTCTATCGACTCAAACACTTGATTGGCTAACAC
>NZ_JACSWB010000058.1 GCF_016888135.1 Leptolyngbya sp. CCY15150 | reverse complement strand
ACTCCATGCTCATAGCCTGAACCATATCAGCCCAGGACAAGTGCTGAAAGCGATGATTCTCAACGGGTTGGGGTTTGTCAGCGCGCCGTTGTACTTAGTCAGCGAGTTTTTCGAAGGCAAACCCGTGGAGCATCTACTGGGCCCCGGCATTACGGCAGCCCATCTCAACGATGACCGCTTGGGGCGAGTGTTGGATGGCCTGTTTGAGTACGGCACAACGCTGTTTTTTCTGAAGGTGGCCATGCAGGCTGTGAAATGTCAACTACCTTGGGCTCTTCCCAACTTTTGGTGACACTCAAAATTTTGAGAGAATAAAAAGGTAGCTCCCTTGAGGTGCTCTACCCATGGAATCACTTCAGTTT
>NZ_JACSWB010000057.1 GCF_016888135.1 Leptolyngbya sp. CCY15150 | reverse complement strand
TTTCAGATGCTCATACGGCTTATGAATCAATTTCGAGGAGTGCCTGCTACGACGCTACGAGAGTTTTCTTCTGCCTAGAGTCATTGAAGAGCGATAACTCGTCGAGCAGTTCTGCGATTCGTCGTTGTTTTTCCTCGTCCTTCCATGCTTCAGATTTAGAAATATGCTTCCCGATTTTTGTCAGTCTTTGTTTAAGCGCCTGCCCAGGATCTGCTGTTGTACTAGGTTTAAGGCTTTTAATTCGCTCTCGAATTTCTGCTAAAGACAAATCTTGGTCAATTGCCTCTTTCAATAGCCTGCTGCGTTTCTGCTTGTCTTTGATGCGAGCAATTGCCTGAGCTTTTGTGTAAGCAATTTGCCCATTGCGAAGAACATCGAGAACATCTTCTGGCAGATTAAGGAGTGGCAGTCGGCTCGTTCTAAAAGATTCTGCCGAAAATCGCCCAATTCCCACCAGCATAGATTCAATTAACTCCAGGTTACGTAAAACGTTTCCCGTAACTTCTTGCTTTGTTTTACGCAGGTGAGCAATACGATTCAGTGTTGTAATGACATTATCAGTGCTGGTTTCCAGGACAATACTCAACAACTCAAGGACGGCTTCGGTCTCTTCAACAGGATTCAGATCCTCCCGCTGAAGGTTTTCCATTAGCGATACTTGCAGAGCTTGTTTATCATCAAAATTATGGATGACGACTGGAACATCTGACAGTCCATTTGCCTGTGCAGCTCTCAATCGTCTCTCCCCAGCTATTAACTGATAGCAGTCATTGTCTACAGGGCGAACTAGCAATGGTTCTAGAATGCCGTGTTCTTTGACTGATGTAATAAGCTGCTCCATGCTTTCAGGGTTGAAATACCGACGCGGTTGGCGTTCGGGCAGTGTGATTTGTTCAATCGGGAGACTACGTGTTCCGTTTGATTTACTACTATTTAGATAGGTGCTAATACCAATTTAATTTAAAGGGACATAGAATAGAGGGAGGGTCAATCCTGGAGGATAGAAATGAGTCGTCCATTCAAGCTTGAGATCACTGAGAGCGA
>NZ_JACSWB010000056.1 GCF_016888135.1 Leptolyngbya sp. CCY15150 | reverse complement strand
ACGGCGGCGATATCACCATCTTTACTTCTACTCTGGAAGTGTTTAATGGGGCTCGGCTGCAAGCCAGTACCCTGGGGGAAGGCAATGCAGGCAGTATTTTCATTGAGGCGGGCGATAGCGCCACCTTTTCCGGTACCTCTGAGGATGGTCAACTTCGCAGTGTTGCCGCGAGCACAGTTGAGGGCGACGCGGTAGGAGACGGTGGCGATATCAC
>NZ_JACSWB010000055.1 GCF_016888135.1 Leptolyngbya sp. CCY15150 | reverse complement strand
TCACCGTCAACGGCGATGGCGTCAGTGAGCCCAGCGAAACCTTCAATGTGGTGTTGGGCAATCTGCAAGGAAACGCCACGGTTACCAACGGTACTGGGATAGGCACCATTGTTGATGATGACGCCCAGCCAGCCATCACCATCAACGACGTTTCGGTATTGGAAGGGGATAGCGGCGAGACCAACGCTATTTTCACCGTCAATCTGACGACGGCCAGTCAAGCGCCGGTGACCGTTGACTACACCACCCAGAATGGCAGCGCTA
>NZ_JACSWB010000054.1 GCF_016888135.1 Leptolyngbya sp. CCY15150 | reverse complement strand
TTGGCAATGATGACAATCCACCGGCGATCGCTATTTCCAATGCTTCGGTGCTGGAGGGCGATCTCGGTGATACCGGCACGGCGGTGTTCACCGTTAGCCTGAGTAATCCCAGCCAAGAGACCCTTACCGTTACCTACAGCACCGCTGATGATACAGCCACGTCGGGGGGAGACGTGGCGGCTGGCGAGGGTGACTATGTGCCACTCCTCAACGAAACCCTGGTCTTCAACCCCGGTGAGACCACGAAGTTGATTACGGTTACGGTGAATGGTGATGGCCTCGATGAGGGAGATGAAACCTTCAATGTGGTGCTCGGCGGCGTGACGGGGGATGCAACGCTGCCCGTCAATCCAGGAATTGGCACCATCGTGGATAACGATGCACCGCCCGCGATCGCCATTAACAATGTCACAGTGCAGGAAGGCGATAGCGGTGACCTGACCAATGCTGTCTTTACGGTGCAGTTAGATCGCGTGGGACAGGAAGAGATCACCGTTGACTACAGCACCGCCAATGGGACGGCTAATGCTGGGGGTGATGTTAACGCGGGCACCGATGACTACCAGCCTCTGACCGGAACGCTCACCTTTGCGCCCGGTGAGACAACAGCCTTGATCACCGTTACCGTCAATGGCGATGACGTCGATGAGATAGACGAAACCTTTACGGTGACGCTCAACAATCCCAGCGGCGATGACGCTGTACTCAGTATTGGCGGGAGTGTTGGGACTGGCACGATTGCTGACGATGATGATCAGGCAGCGATCGCCATCTTGGGAACATCGGTACTCGAAGGTGATACGACGACGACGACCAGCGCCATCTTCACGGTGCAACTGAGCAATCCTAGCCAAACGGACATTTCTGTTGACTACAACACCACCGATGGCAGCGCCAGTGCCCTCGGTG
>NZ_JACSWB010000053.1 GCF_016888135.1 Leptolyngbya sp. CCY15150 | reverse complement strand
ATTGGCGGCGACGGGAATGACACTCTCAATGGCGGCACCGGGGACGATCGTCTCTTGGGGGGAACCGGAAATGACATCCTCATTGGTGGCGATGGAAACGATCGCCTCTTAGGACAAGTCGGCAACGATCGCCTCCTAGGGGGAGATGGTGACGATATCTTAGTCGGCGGCCCAGGAAGCGATCGCCTTGATGGTGGAGCCGGTAACGACTTGCTTCAAGGAGGCAGTGACCGCGATACCTTAATCGGCGGCACAGGCAACGATCGCATCGATGGCGGCACCGGTAACGACCTCATTACCACCGGACAAGGGCTTGACCTAATTGTCATTCGCCAAAACGATGGCTTCGACCGCGTTACCGATTTCCAAAACAATCGA
>NZ_JACSWB010000052.1 GCF_016888135.1 Leptolyngbya sp. CCY15150 | reverse complement strand
AGTGCGGTTGGGGTAAGCTCAGGGCACGCATTGAGATCGCGCCTTGAAAATAGAGAACCTGGATCACTTAGGCTTAGTAGCCGCCCTCGTGGATGAGATCGGGATGGTAGAGCTAGCCGACGAGCTACTCCATGCTCATAGCCTGAACCATATCAGCCCAGGACAAGTGCTGAAAGCGATGATTCTCAACGGGTTGGGGTTTGTCAGCGCGCCGTTGTACTTA
>NZ_JACSWB010000051.1 GCF_016888135.1 Leptolyngbya sp. CCY15150 | reverse complement strand
TTGACATGCTAACGACATCAGTCCGGTTACTCATCTACTATCTCAAGCATCGTCAGATTCCAGTATTCGCTTAAATCATTCTCTACTGCGCAACGCCAAAAATTCCTCTTCAATTTGAAACCGCTCGCTGTATTCTTGGAAGGTTTTGAGACTAGTGACTCGGTCGGAGGCGACCATCCACACTTGCCTTGAGAGAGCATCACGGGCTAGAGCAAGGTGCAAACCGCTGAGAGATTTCGTTTTGTTCAAGCTCACTCCCTGCAACAGAATGACCTCTCCCAGGTCTAGATGATAGTGATTCAGCCGCTTCCAGCCCTTGCCGGGACGGTAGATCCAACTGTTGCTTTTGATGCGGATCCGAAAGTGCCACCCAAGCTCGTCCCGGAGATACCGCATCAGTCGGGTATCGACAAAGCCTCGGTCGGCCAGAAAACAGACACAGGTGCCCGCAGGTAGAAGCCCCACTGCCCGTTTCAACATCTGTTGGTAAACCTCAAACCTCACGCTGCTACTACGATGGCGCATCACACGCCACACCAAAGGAACCGCACGTCCGCGATATTGCACCGAAAGCCGAACTAGGCAAAATTCGTCCCACAGCATCGAGGTGTCCTCAATCAAGGTGATCGCCGATCCTCCCCACGAAGCCAGTGCTTGGCGAATCAGAACGCTGTAGAGCTTCTGGGGGTTGATGCGAGGATTGTGCAGCCAACGGCTAAAGCGTCGTTGATGGCTTTGAGCCAACACGGTGCGGCTACGGATGTAGACTCGCCATTTCGTCAGGTTAATGCACTCACTACACACCAGACCAATCACCATCCAGTAAGGTGTGAAGATGCCGTTGGTCGGCCCAGGGAATAGATTGACCCAACAGGGTTTGCAGTTGATGATGTAAGCGGGAGGTTCTCATCGGTTTATGT
>NZ_JACSWB010000050.1 GCF_016888135.1 Leptolyngbya sp. CCY15150 | reverse complement strand
CTTCGTCCAACGCCATTGGCTTGCACTTCTACCCCATCTGGGAAGCAGCTTCCTTAGATGAGTGGTTGTACAACGGTGGTCCTTACCAGTTGGTCGTGTTCCACTTCCTGATCGGCGTGTTCTGCTACATGGGACGTGAGTGGGAACTATCCTACCGCCTCGGTATGCGTCCTTGGATCTGCGTTGCCTACTCTGCACCTGTTGCAGCAGCATCTGCAGTCTTCTTGATCTACCCGATCGGTCAAGGTTCCTTCTCTGATGGGATGCCTCTAGGTATCTCCGGTACCTTCAACTTCATGTTCGTGTTCCAAGCCGAGCACAACATC
>NZ_JACSWB010000049.1 GCF_016888135.1 Leptolyngbya sp. CCY15150 | reverse complement strand
TAGGAAAAGCAATCAATTCTTAGTCTGAAACCGATCGATCTTATAGCTACTACATCTATTTGGATATCGAGCAACTAATTACCGATAAGGTCTAATGTTAACCTGGAAACTCAATGGCAGGTGCCTGCCTTTATTTTTGGTCAGCCACAGCAACATACGCTCCAAGCCCAATCAAAGTGCAGCCTGACGTCAAGCGTTGACCTTGCCTAAATCTGTAGTTTGCCTGCAGCTTTTGCCCAATAGGACCGGCAAATGTGGCAACAACAACGTCTACTACAAGATTCAAAACATCCGTAATCAGACCTAGAAACAGAAACTGCATAAAAATGTTGCCATTCTCAACAACAATAAATTGCGGAAGGAACGCTAGGAAGAACAACGCTGTTTTAGGATTTAGCACTTCAGTAATGATGCCCTGATAAAAGGCACTTACTCGATGTTTTGACGTTACTACTGACGCAGCATTAATCGATAGAGTATCTTGACTTAAAAGGGTTCGCAATCCTAAGTAAACAAGATAGGCTGCTCCAGCATATTTCACAACTGCAAATGCGACAGCAGATGTCATCAACAGACTAGAAATCCCAATCGCAGCGGCAAAAACATGAACCAGTCCACCGACTGATAAACCAAGAGCAGATAAAATTCCTTCAGATTTACCACCGTTCAAGCTACGCGCTAGGGTGTAAAGAATACCAGGGCCTGGAGTAATGCTGAGAATAAAAGCTGCTGTTAAGAAAAGACCCAGAGTAGCAAGATCGGGCATACCAAACTCCACTGATATTACTTCTTGTATGGTAGTGCTCAAGCTGAAATCTTTAAGCATCAAAAGTTTCATTCCGCCATCATGACTAACATCATGACTAATGTTGAGCACTACCCTGTTATGACGTTCGACCTGGCTTTGGACTGTTCGCGACTAAGCTAGGTCAAAGCGATCTAGGCTCTGTTTTAAAACTATAGCCACAGCATGATAGAAGCTAGAGTCAGCATGGCGAGGTAGTTCTCAGCCTTCTTCTCGTAGCGGGTTGCAAT
>NZ_JACSWB010000048.1 GCF_016888135.1 Leptolyngbya sp. CCY15150 | reverse complement strand
AGGTCATCTCAATTGTCATGGAGCCTACTCCCTCAGAATCGAGCAATGCGACGGCAATGCCTTGTTTTTCTCTATCCTTTACGTTAATCCACTACCCTCAACAGGAAGTGGTTTAATTCGAGTCGTATTTTTCAGGAGCGTTAACGTGCAGTTTACGTTGGTGTAGGAGCCTGTAACGCAAGGAATCGTGATGCTGACAGATTTGATCCGCCGCAGGTAATGACCTGGATAGTCTAGGTCAAACAAAGTTTCGGGCAACTCGACTTCGCACTGACCCGTTTCCTTAAGCAGAATCAGCGCCAGGGGATTGAGACTGGAGAGAGAAATATGTTTTGTCAGTTCAAAATCACGTTTATTCTTATCAAGGTAGGCTAACTCCATGCGGCGCAGGTCTTGGTGTAGGCGCTCCCCGGCAAGTAGTCCTTTCTTCTGGCTGTCCCAGTGTCCGAACTGGATGTAGTTGAATGTGGAAGAATCAAGACCCAATTCAAACTGAGCACATTTCTCTGCTTTTTTAGCAATATCAAAGGCCATGCGGTAAGCCTGGTAATGGAGGGAAGACAGTTGAGCCACCATCCAGCTATAAAGCTGTGAGTTGGTGAATTTGCTCTTGAGGAAGCGCTCCATCTCCTCTGCTTGATCGATCTGTGTTTCGTGATTGCTCTGATCCTGCTCGGCGATGGCTAAGCGAATTTCAGCCGCTAAGATTTGTTTGTCAATCTGATCAAGTTCTTTTTGGGCCAGATCAGCTTGGAGATTCCAGTCATCCTGGCGGCGTTGGTACCCACCCATGATCGACGACATGTTGGCAGCGAATGAATGCTGAGAAGCTATAAAGCTAAAAACACTAGCTGTTGCACGAAGAGAATTGCCAACATAAGTTCCGCCATAGGTTACTCCGCCCAAAGGACCAACAGTGGAATCCGGCAACATATATGCTAAGGATGCTGCAAAATTCAGAGCCTGAGCAATACTTTCATTCCCATGCGCTAGTCCAAGGTTTACGATATGTGCTGTTTCCTCGCCACTCATAAACTCACGGCTGGTATAGAAATCTAACCGTGCTTCTGTCAACTTTCGAGATGCCTCTAAACCCTCAAGTGTCTCTTTTGCTTCATCAATTTGTTGTTGCTTGACTAGAGCAACAAGTTTCAACATAGAAATTTCGTGGCGCGATCGCAGCAGTCCCAGTTCCTCAGCATCTTTTTTCTCCAAAGCTGATAGTAATGCTGCGCCAAGCGAACGAACCTCACTGCAAAATTCTATCGCCTTTTGAATCAGGAATTGGTAACGGTAATGGGGGTATGGCAACGATTCTGACGAAAAGGTATCACATCTCCCTGAAGCCCTTGTCTGGCAGTAGCTTCAGGAGTGCTACATTTTGTAGTATTTAAGG
>NZ_JACSWB010000047.1 GCF_016888135.1 Leptolyngbya sp. CCY15150 | reverse complement strand
TTTGAAACACCCATTCCCACTGGTTTTTCCCATTCACCCGTGCCCCCGTTTCATCACTGCCAACCAGACGTGCACTGCGTAAGCGCTCCACAATCTTGCTCACTGGAGCTTCCAGTTGTGTCTGCACCCGTTGCAAGAGGTTGGCAATCGCTCCTTCTGAGAGCCTCAGACCGTAAAGCTCGCTCATCAACTGACGTAAGCGCCCATAACTGATGGCATGACTGTAGCGCAGATAGGTCACCAGACTTGCGATACTGCTGCCAAAGGGTGAGCCGGGTTCCAAGCCAACCGCAACAGGGGCTTGATACGCCTTCTGGCAACAGGGACACATCCCACCGTAGCGTTCTACTCGCGTAACGTGAGGGGTCACCTGAGGCCATTCAATCCGCTCGTAAATCCCGCTTAAGCGCTGCGTCGATGGGTCTACGTCGACTCCACAGTGGGGACAACGCTTGGCTTGAGCCACCACGACTTG
>NZ_JACSWB010000046.1 GCF_016888135.1 Leptolyngbya sp. CCY15150 | reverse complement strand
TGCCCAACACCACATTGAAGGTTTCGCTGGGCTCACTGACGCCATCGCCGTTGACGGTGACGGTGATCAGTTGCAGCGTCTCGCCTGCCACAAAGGTTAGGGAGCCACTGGTCGAGTCGTAGTCATTGCCGCCAACGGCTGGATCACCGAGGGCACTGGCGCTGCCATCGGTGGTGTTGTAGTCAACAGAAATGTCCGTTTGGCTAGGATTGCTCA
>NZ_JACSWB010000045.1 GCF_016888135.1 Leptolyngbya sp. CCY15150 | reverse complement strand
TGCCGAATCCTGAACGAAAGAATGAGCTTTTTCAACAAATCTATTGACACTGTTCTCAATAAGCTCATGCAAGATGTTCATACTGAGAATTGCTGATAGGCAGAAGCCGCTTCAGCAACCAGACGTTCGATCGTGTAGTGTGGACTATCCCTGAAAAGACCTCTGGAATGATGGACATGACCCAAGGAGGACAACCCCATGAATGCCCATAAGCTAGCTGCAACTTTGTTGGAAGATGGGATTCTCGTCTTGAAAGGATTACCGTTTCATGCCGGGGATACCGTAGAAATCATTATTCTGGAGCAGCCCAAGGAACAGTCAGCATCCCCATCCCAACAAACCGAGTACCCTCTTCAGGGAAAACTATCTTATCGCTACGATGATCCGTTTGAACCTGCCGTACCTGTCGAGGATTGGGAGGTTTTGAAGTGATGGTGCTAGACACGCACATCTGGATTTGGTGGGTGCAAAAAGATAACAATTTAAGTTAACAAATGGAGTCTGACATCATGCCATCAGAACTCAATGAAGAAGATATTCTTATCTGTTGTGCGCTCCGTTTTGATGGTTATCAATACAATAACGATCATGATGTTAACGTTGAAGCGTTGATCCATGAATTCTTTGAAACCGGACAATGGCAAGGAACAGATGCAGAATGTCTCAGTGCTTTTTTCCATCTTCAGCGATCGCTGTTTAAGTGGGGTTTGGTTTATGAACCACGACATGGTCGATATTGGAGGGCATTTCGTGCGTTGTTTCTTCGGCTTTATGATGTTGACATTCCGATTCAATACCAGCTATCCAGTGAATACTCAAGATGGATGCTAAACTTTCAGCCCCGTCTTGATGAATGTGTTGCTATCGTGCGGCAGGTTCATGAACGTACCGCCTACGATGATCAGGCCAAACCTCAGTTCTGACTAGTTTAATCTTTATGACCTCAGGAAGCGATCGACTTATCCGTTCCCTTTCACCCGAAGAGCAAGCTGCCCTAGCCAAGAAACTTTTCTTGGACGGTGCCTACCCGTCTACCTCAGACATCATGACTCTGGCTCTCCAGGATGGCAGCTTCGACTTTCTCCACGACGAACCAGATCTCTATAGCCTTGATGATGGAGAACCGATTCCATGCCCTTAGCCAAAGGCGATCGTGTTTTAGTACCTTTTCCCTTTACTGACCTCAGCCAAACCAAGCTAAGGCCATCCGTAATTCTGTGGATCGATCCGAAGGTTACAGAGGCGTTGGGAGGCGTTGTAGCGTAATTCACGGGTAACGTCTACTAATCCATCCATCCCCAGCAATTCTCATTTTGACCAGTAGCTTGCCCAATCTGCCGAATCCTGAACGAAAGAATGAGCTTTTTCAACAAATCTATTGACACTGTTCTCAAT
>NZ_JACSWB010000044.1 GCF_016888135.1 Leptolyngbya sp. CCY15150 | reverse complement strand
GTTACCGATTTCCAAAACAATCGAGACCGTATCGACATCGTCGGCCTTCGGTTCGGACAACTCTCCATCGTCCAACAAAACGATGATGTGCTGATCAGGGTGGGTACTACCAATCTAATGCGATTGGACGACACCAACGCTGCCGCCATAACTCGGGCGGATTTTGTGTAAGTTATCTCTTTCTTGAGCGATCGCCTTTAGGTAAACAAGGGCGATCGCTCAAATACCATCCATCCTCTGACCATGAGCGCTCAGACAAACTCTCAGCTTCAGGGTATCGGGATGGATGAACCGTAAACCCCATTTAAGGAATCTAAATCCATGAGCTTCGACCCTATTTTGAACCTTTCCAGCCTC
>NZ_JACSWB010000043.1 GCF_016888135.1 Leptolyngbya sp. CCY15150 | reverse complement strand
TACCACTTCTCTTGCCGTTTTTACGGATATGAGTAGCCCCGCACTCTGGACATTGCATGGCAGATTCCTCCTGTTCATCCTCTAATTATGCAACACCCGTTTTGGATGTGGGCATGCTTCATTGGGGAATTCCAACACCAGCCACTATTCAATCTAAGTTCATCAGCACTAGTTACGACTCTGAAACTGGCGCCTCAGATATCCTATATAATCTGAGATATCAGTATCAAACATCTGACAACAAACGTTATACAGGGCGAGCCTCCGTTAAGCCATCTGCTTATCAACGCGTTCATGAGGGCGATACAGTTATCGTCTATTACTTACCTAGATTGCCACGATGGTCAACCTTAGAAGCATTTCAGGCTGTTTCTAGCCGCTCTCCTTTCTTAATAGCCACCTTGCTCACGCTCATTGGCTGGATCAGCGCCTTGGGGTTCATTAGTTATATTATCTTACCAGTAATTCAGAGTATTACAGCCCGATCAACGTGACCGCTATTTCTAACATCGAGCCATATCGAGTCTGACGTATCACATTAAGCTTGACGAAGACCCTGCAGCCCTCACCGTTCTGCTAAGCTCACGCCGACACCCCAAACTTTTCTCCCCAGCCGGCTATTCATGGAGTCTAGTCTTCAGACTGGATATCATCACCGTCCTAGGGGCTAGACCATCAAGGAACTCTGGAGACTTTCCCGTATTGGACTGTTCATCTAGAAAAAGGGCAGTGCTGGATAGCGGTATGATTCCGCAAAATCTTGCATAGAGTTTCAGAATCTCTAGCTAGGGTTCATACTCTGATGCAGCAACGCTCATCTAGAAAAGGTTTCTGCCAGACTGACGACAGCGCTATCCGTTAATAAGACAGACTTCTAACAAGACAGGCTACCAAGATTGTAAGAATAAATGTAACGAAATCCCACGAAATATGGGTATCTGTAACGCTTCATCGCAGGGTGAGGGCGAACGGGCAAAAGTAGACAACAATAAGCAGTAGACGGATCGTGCCCTTGGTTTGAATCCGTTTTGCTTGATTTGTTTTGCTTGATTTAATGTCATCAGGAAGAACCCCATGACTACCCTTTCACCTAAAGCGGTCTATCACAACCTCTCGCTGCTAGAACAGGTTGATACGGTTCGTAGTGCTTGCTATCGACAGCAGGCGATTGAGATCATCTCCGATGAAGAGGTGAGTTTGCGGTGGCGGCAGGCGATCGCTGACCGTCTGGTTCATGCCAATTATCTATTAGCCCAAGTCAATGTGACCTCTGAAGATAGCTATTAAGACCCAATGCTTGCATGGCCCACATCAAAGACCTGCGCTAGGTAACCCTAACTCTTTCCTCACCCCTTAGACGCCACCTGGGATGAGGAAAGAGAGTGTTGATCACATTTAACCCCAGGGTTTGCTCACCTTATCCATGAGAAAGATTAGGCGAGAGCTGTGCCTGTGAGTTCTGCCATCACCTCCGCCACAGGGCGAATGCGATCGCTCTGTCCGGCATTGCTGCCTGAAAACACGAGCCCTTGCTCCATATCTCCCCGCGCAGCGCTATCCAGGGCTCTCAGAATGCAGTAGGGTTCTTGCTTGTCTCGAAACTTACAGACCTGGAGGCAGTTAGCTAAGCAAGGTAGACCGGCATGGGGGCGATCGCCCGCTAGCACTTGATCCACAAAGGCATTACGCAGAGCCCGCCCTGGCAGACCAACAGGACTGGATACGGTCACCACGTCTTCTGCCTTGGCCTGTACGTGAAACGCTTTGTAGCGCTCGTCAGCATCGCATTCATCAGTGGTGATAAAGCGGGTGCCGATCTGCACGCCGGCTGCTCCTAGCAATAGCGCTTGAAGAATATCACTACGGCTCCAGATACCGCCTGCGGCGATCACCGGGATGTCTTGCTTGAGGTCGTTTTTTAGATAGTTGACCAACTCAGGAATGGTGACGGTGGTATCCACATGGGGGCTATCCAGTTCTTCCAGGGTGGCTCCGAGATGGCCTCCGGCAGAGCGAGGATTTTCAATCACGAAGGCATCGGGAAGACGATGGTAGTTGCGCAGCCACTTTTGGCAGATGATGCGAGCGGCGCGGGCACCGGAGACAATGGGCACGAGGGCCACGTCGGGGTAGTTAGCCGTAAAGTCTGGTAGTTTTAGCGGCAGCCCTGCGCCGGAGATGATCAAATTGGCTCCATGTTCGGCAGCCGTTCTGACTAGGGTTTCATAATCACGGGCCGCCACCATGATATTGACGCCGATGATGCCTGTGGGGCTGAGGGCTCGCGCCTGATTGAGTTCGTCAATCAAAGCCAGGCGATTGGCTTCAAAAAACTGGCGCTGGCGCTGAAGAGGATTGCGCTGGTTGGGGTCGAAGTAGGGCGAGTTCATACCTAGACCGACGGCAGAAATAATACCGATGCCGCCAGCATTGGCCACCGCCGCCGCGAGGTTTGCGCCAGAAATTCGCACGCCCATACCGCCTTGAATGATGCAGTACTGAGCTTGGTGAGAACCGATCCGAAGAGCAGGAAGGTAGGTCATAAGCATGAAATAACTATATAGTTAGAAAGTTAAGCATAAACCATGAATCTTTGACATCCTCCGAAGCGGTGACCCTGTAGCTGGATGCTAGGGCGTGTTTTAAAACCTTTTGGCATACTGGTAAGTAGTGTAGCTACCTGATAGATGTCCATGACTAACCAATCCCTCAGAACTATCCGCCG
>NZ_JACSWB010000042.1 GCF_016888135.1 Leptolyngbya sp. CCY15150 | reverse complement strand
GGACGATGGAGAGTTGTCCGAACCGAAGGCCGACGATGTCGATACGGTCTCGATTGTTTTGGAAATCGGTAACGCGGTCGAAGCCATCGTTTTGGCGGATGACAATTAGGTCAAGCCCTTGTCCGGTGGTCATGAGGTCGTTACCGGTGCCGCCATCGAGTCGATCATTACCGGTGCCGCCGATTAAGGTATCGCGATCGCTGCCCCCTTGAAGCAAGTCGTTACCGGCTCCACCATCAAGGCGATCGCTTCCTGGGCCGCCGACTAAGATATCGTCACCATCTCCCCCCAAGAGGCGATCGTTACCGACTTCTCCTAAGAGGCGATCGCTTCCATCGCCGCCGAGT
>NZ_JACSWB010000041.1 GCF_016888135.1 Leptolyngbya sp. CCY15150 | reverse complement strand
ATTGCAACCCGCTACGAGAAGAAGGCTGAGAACTACCTCGCCATGCTGACTCTAGCTTCTATCATGCTGTGGCTATAGTTTTAAAACAGAGCCTAGAAGATGAACCTCTAGCTACAAGATTTGAACCTCAATACAACATGTTGCGGAATCATACCGCTATTCAGCACCGCTAAATAGGGCGTTGCTGAATTAAGAGATGAACCTTGGAGGAACTGGGACATCACCGAACTTCAGGTAGTGCAGTAACAATCGTACAGAGTGAGCCAGCATATC
>NZ_JACSWB010000040.1 GCF_016888135.1 Leptolyngbya sp. CCY15150 | reverse complement strand
CTTACCATCACTCCCCACCTCAGTGTTGACGACCTGGCTCAACGCTACCGTCAAGCCCGTCACCCGATAGAACGGTCTCATTATCAGATCATCTGGTGACTAGCTCAGGGTAAACGCAGTGAAGACGTCGCTGACGTGACAGGCTATAGCCGCAATTGGATTTACGAACTAGTCCGTGACTACAATGCCCATGGACCGCAGTGTCTCGGCGATGGTCGCCGTGAGAATCCTGGGGCTC
>NZ_JACSWB010000039.1 GCF_016888135.1 Leptolyngbya sp. CCY15150 | reverse complement strand
CGTACTACAGCGGCAAGCGCAAGGTGCATACGGTCAAGAACCTAGTCATATCTGAGCGTGGGGGTAAGGTGCGCTACTTGAGTGACACCTACGAAGGCAAGAAGCATGACAAGGCGATTGCCGATGAGGAAGACCTGCAGTTTCCCGATGGTAGTACGCTATGGCAGGATACGGGGTTTCAAGGGTTTGCCCCCGAGGGAGTGAGCATTCAGCAACCGAAGAAGAAACCCCGCAACGGATCACTCACGGCGATTGAGACGATGAACAACCAAGGTATTGCCAGTCTTCGCGTCGAAGTGGAACACCACATTGGTGGGATCAAGCGGTGTCAAATTCTGGTGCAACCGTTTCGTAATTGGGTTGATCATTACGTGGATGACGTTATGGAAACCGGCTGTGGTTTGCATAATTTCCGCCTGACTCATCGAGCCAAGCAACGGAGTCTGAGAGCCGCCGCTTAATCCCAAACAACTACAGATACAGTTGACTGGCAGCGACTTCTCTCCTATTTCCGATAAAGTCTA
>NZ_JACSWB010000038.1 GCF_016888135.1 Leptolyngbya sp. CCY15150 | reverse complement strand
ACTCCATGCTCATAGCCTGAACCATATCAGCCCAGGACAAGTGCTGAAAGCGATGATTCTCAACGGGTTGGGGTTTGTCAGCGCGCCGTTGTACTTATTCAGCGAGTTTTTCGAAGGCAAACCCGTGGAGCATCTACTGGGCCCCGGCATTACGGCAGCCCATCTCAACGATGACCGCTTGGGGCGGGTGTTGGATCGCCTGTTTGAGTACGGCACAACGCTGTTTTTTCTGAAGGTGGCCATGCAGGCGATCGAACGCTTTGGCGTCAGCGTCAGTCAGTGCCATCTGGACTCAACCTCGTTTGCTCTCGACGGCGAGTACCGATCAGCGAAGAGGGCTGACGTAGAGTTAGAGGCTGATTTAGGAGTACCCCAGGCGATTGAGATTTGCCGGGGGTATTCGAGAGATCATCGACCGGACTTGAAGCAGTTTTTGGTCAACTTGATTTGTACTGCCGACGGTGGCATCCCGGTGTGGTTCCAAGTCGGCAGCGGCAATGAGCCCGACTGTCAGACGTTTGCAGGGCTGATGACAGCGTTTGCCGAGCAGTGGGAGCCACCCGCCCTGCTGGTGGCTGATGCAGCCTTCTATAGCGAACCTAACCTGCAGACGGTGGGGCGTTTGCCGTGGCTGAGTCGGGTACCTGTGACGCTCAAGAGCGCTCAAACTCCAGTCGATAGTAGCCCTTGAGTCGTTGATTGAGATGCCCTGTACACTGGAAGGCTATCGACTGTGGGAGCAACGACAGACCTACGGCGGGGTGGAGCAGCGCTGGGTGCTG
>NZ_JACSWB010000037.1 GCF_016888135.1 Leptolyngbya sp. CCY15150 | reverse complement strand
CTTCTCGCTCCAATCTATCGAGCAAGCCTGTAATTGTGGCACGAGTTACATTGGCACGATTGGCAAACTCAGAGGGTGACAAGTCTCGCTTTGCAGTATACAACTGCATCAAGATTGTAAACTTTCCCGCAGACAGCCCAAAACGCTCGAAGTGTTTATCAAAAGCAGCATAAACCTCAGCTGTGGCATCCAGAAACGCA
>NZ_JACSWB010000036.1 GCF_016888135.1 Leptolyngbya sp. CCY15150 | reverse complement strand
TAGGAAAAGCAATCAATTCTTAGTCTGAAACCGATCGATCTTATAGCTACTACATCTATTTGGATATCGAGCAACTAATTACCGATAAGGTCTAATGATCCTCGGTTGCTTGAATCCAGCGATCGCCCTCTACAGGAGGAGGTGTTCGTGGTTGACGCGATCACCATTGATAGTTTGCAGCCTGAACGGGTGACAAGGCAGCTTAAAATCATACCGTGCTGGACTTTGAGACAATAGAGGGGACAAAAAATAGGGAGCCTCAGTACAGCTCCCCTCA
>NZ_JACSWB010000035.1 GCF_016888135.1 Leptolyngbya sp. CCY15150 | reverse complement strand
AATACGGCCTCTGTCAATGCGATGTTGAGTTTGCGTTGTGCCTACCTCAATGGGCAGCTTGCCTGTTGACTATTTTGTCGAAAGTGGGATGCTCCCCAGCATCTCCGTGGGTAACATTGTCTAGATTTTTTGATATAGTCTGACGAATATTTTGACTCTTAGAGTTATTGAGAAGTTCGATCAATGTGGCGATCGCCTTAGCATCTTCGGGCACAACGTTCAAAAAACTCTCCACTGCACTTTGACGGATCTTCTCATCCTTAGAATTCTTGATGATCTGACATAGGGACATAACAGCACCCTTGTTTCTGGGGTCAATTTTTACTAAACTATCCGCTATGCACTGACAGATATACTCATCTTTAGAGGAGCTTAGAGCTAGAAGCTCACTCAAGGCATTAATTACTTCAGTGCGAATGGTTTGAGGAATAATATCTCTTGCCTTTTTTTGAAGTGAATATAAAAAAGTTGACCACTTACCTGCTTCAGCGTCAAAAGAACCAAATCCCCATGATGCCACTTGCGCAACAATATCATGAATCAAGGAACACTCTTTGAATTCATTGATGGCAAGAGCACTTATCGCTCTTCAATGACTCTAGGCAGAAGAAAACTCTCGTAGCGTCGTAGCAGGCACTCCTCGAAATTGATTCATAAGCCGTATGAGCATCTGA
>NZ_JACSWB010000034.1 GCF_016888135.1 Leptolyngbya sp. CCY15150 | reverse complement strand
ACTCGGCGGCGATGGAAGCGATCGCCTCTTAGGAGAAGTCGGTAACGATCGCCTCTTGGGGGGAGATGGTGACGATATCTTAGTCGGCGGCCCAGGACTCGATCGCCTTGACGGTGGAGCCGGTAACGACTCGCTTCAAGGGGGCAGCGATCGCGACATCCTGATTGGCGGCACAGGCAACGATCGCATCGATGGCGGCACCGGTAACGACCTCATGACCACCGGACAAGGGCTTGACCTAATTGTCATTCGCCAAAACGATGGCTTCGACCGCGTTACCGATTTCCAAAACAATCGAGACCGTATCGACATCG
>NZ_JACSWB010000033.1 GCF_016888135.1 Leptolyngbya sp. CCY15150 | reverse complement strand
AGGTCATCTCAATTGTCATGGAGCCTACTCCCTCAGAATCGAGCAATGCGACGGCAATGCCTTGTTTTTCTCTATCCTTTACGTTAATCCACTACCCAGCTACTCTTATAGCGGCAGAACGGAGTGCAGTGGATTCTGGAGATTATTCGCAGCTCTCGTCTATGACTGGGCTCAAGTCATTTGTAACAGCTTTCGCCGGACATATAGCGGCAGAAGCAGCACGCCTTGACTGATTTTCTCCAATGTTGATAGTCTCGCCCAAATCGTCGCTCCAAAGTCACTCCCTGTAACCGACATTCCGCAGGTTGATGAAATGAATATTGAGTGCGGTTGGGGTAAGCTCAGGGCACGCATTGAGATCGCGCCTTGAAAATAGAGAACCTGGATCACTTAGGCTTAGTAGCCGCCCTCGTGGATGAG
>NZ_JACSWB010000032.1 GCF_016888135.1 Leptolyngbya sp. CCY15150 | reverse complement strand
TAGCTGCCGCGGCTTGGCGCACCCAGTTGATCACACTATTATGGTTGATGCCGGTCACGCGCTCGATGGCTCGAAATCCCATACCGTTGAGGGACATGGTGACACACAAGGCTTTGACCTCTTGACTATATCCCTGTTGAGGATTGTCTCGGAACTGGCGGCGGCAGTCTCGGCACAGGTAGCTTTGTTTGCCGTTGCGATGCCCA
>NZ_JACSWB010000031.1 GCF_016888135.1 Leptolyngbya sp. CCY15150 | reverse complement strand
CAGCACCCAGCGCTGCTCCACCCCGCCGTAGGTCTGTCGTTGCTCCCACAGTCGATAGCCTTCCAGTGTACAGGGCATCTCAATCAACGACTCAAGGCTACTATCGACTAGAGTTTGAGCGCTCTTGAGAGTCACAGGTACCCGACTCAGCCACGGCAAACGCCCCACCGTCTGCAGGTTAGGTTCGCTATAGAAGACTGTGTCAGCCACCAGCAGGGCAGGCGTCTCCCACTGCTCGGCAAACGCTGTCATCAGCCCTGCAAACGTCTGACCGTCGGGCTCATTGCCGCTGCCGACTGTAAACCACACCGGGATGCCACCGTCGGCAGTACAAATCAAGTGGACCAAAAACTGCTTCAAGTCCGGTCGATGATCTCTGGAATACCCCCGGCAAATCTCAATCGCCTGGGGTACTTCTAAATCAGCCTCTAACTCTACGTCAGCCCTCTTCGCTGATGGGTACTCGCCGTCGAGAGCAAATGAGGTTGAGTCCAGATGGCACTGACTGACGCTGACGCCAAAGCGTTCGACCGCCTGCTGTCAGGTGACAATTATCTTGGGCTCTTCCCAGCTTTTGGTGATGCTTAATGCCGTTCCTCTGGGTTTGTTCTACACCGCCATGATGAATCGCTTG
>NZ_JACSWB010000030.1 GCF_016888135.1 Leptolyngbya sp. CCY15150 | reverse complement strand
AGGTCATCTCAATTGTCATGGAGCCTACTCCCTCAGAATCGAGCAATGCGACGGCAATGCCTTGTTTTTCTCTATCCTTTACGTTAATCCACTACCGTGGAGCGTACGTTTGGATGGCTCAATCGCTTTCGACGCTTAAGCAAAGATTATGAGACTTACCCAGAGGTGAGTGAGGCCATGATTTATGGTTCCTTGATTCGTCTGATGGTAAAGCGATTGGCTGCTTAAGGGCTTACTTTATAAATCAGCTCTGAGAAGTGCTGGGCGTGGTTGAAGAGCCGGATTCGTAAAGTATTGGGAGACGTTGCGAATTTACGAGAGGCGATGGAGCTTGTGCTGAAGGAAGCT
>NZ_JACSWB010000029.1 GCF_016888135.1 Leptolyngbya sp. CCY15150 | reverse complement strand
GGATGTTCATCCATGACTACAATCGCCGAGTCAGAGAGAAGCTGGCAGAAAGGAAAGAGTCCATCTTTTCCTCTGTCCTTTACTAAAATGCACTACCGACCGAAACCGATCGATCTTATGGTTACTACATCCATTTGGATATCGAGCAACTAATTACCGATAAGGTCTATTCTTTCAATGGCTTTAGTATCGACTAGCGATGGACGCTGGGGTGTTTTGCGGAATGGGCGGCTGCGAGTTCAAGGGCAAGATAGGACATTCATTG
>NZ_JACSWB010000028.1 GCF_016888135.1 Leptolyngbya sp. CCY15150 | reverse complement strand
CGCGGGAGTTGTTGAAGCTGGCGTATTGGAAGATCAAACGACCGAAGTAGCCGTGAGCCGCAACGATGTTGTAGGTCTCTTCTTCTTGTCCAAACTTATAGCCGTAGTTCTGTGACTCGGTCTCGGTCGTCTCACGCACCAAGCTGGAGGTCACCAAGGAACCGTGCATGGCGGAGAACAGAGAGCCACCGAATACGCCAGCTACACCCAACATGTGGAAGGGGTGCATCAGGATGTTGTGCTCGGCTTGGAACACGAACATGAAGTTGAAGGTACCGGAGATACCTAGAGGCATCCCATCAGAGAAGGAACCTTGACCGATCGGGTAG
>NZ_JACSWB010000027.1 GCF_016888135.1 Leptolyngbya sp. CCY15150 | reverse complement strand
CCGTTCTATCGGGTGACGGGCTTGACGGTAGCGTTGAGCCAGGTCGTCAACACTGAGGTGGGGAGTGATGGTAAGTCGCTTAGGCATAGAGAGAATATAGAAGAATCCCCTCTGACTTTTCTGTATTCTCTCTATGCCTCTTTTGTCACTCTAGGCGGAGGAAAACATCAGTTGTCGGTTAAGCCAAGGCACTAATGGACAGACAAACTGATTCATCTGATGCATCAATTGCT
>NZ_JACSWB010000026.1 GCF_016888135.1 Leptolyngbya sp. CCY15150 | reverse complement strand
GTAGCGCTTCAAACTCGATGCCGTAAGCCTCATAGCGATCATCATTGACAGCCAGTCGTAACTTATAGGCCCAGTCCCAACTAGCGTCAGGCTGCTCTGTCTCCCGCAGAATGCCTTCCCAGATATCTTCGACTTGTCCGGCGTGCTCCTGCGTTAACAGGCCTATTGTCGCCGTGACAATGTCATTTGGGGGTTTCGTTAATCGAATCGGACGGTTCATGAGCATCATATAGGAATACTCTAAAGCTTATCAATGACTGTTCTCAACACCATCCGCTGGGGAGCGAGATAACCGCAGCTCTACCATGAGAACCATAATCGCTGGGCCATGATAGAGCGACAGCCTTCTGGACAGGTAGAAATCAGCAGACTGAAAACTGGTATAGAGTTGGTATGAGTC
>NZ_JACSWB010000025.1 GCF_016888135.1 Leptolyngbya sp. CCY15150 | reverse complement strand
AGTTCGTGGTAGGAGACCACTCTCTAGAGACGTTTAAGCCCTTGTGGCAGATTGTGATGGGTTGGGCTTGTTTTCTGTACATCACTGATGGGTATAAGGTGTACCCTTGCGTGATTGAGGATGGAGACCATTTAGTCAGTAAAACAGCCATGACTCGGGTTGAGGGCGAGAGGCGAGAACTGTCGGTTAAGACATTACTTGGCTCGATTGCACCGTAAGACGTTGTGTTATTCCAAATCGGTTGACATGCTAACGACATCAGTCCGGTTACTCATCTACTATCTCAA
>NZ_JACSWB010000024.1 GCF_016888135.1 Leptolyngbya sp. CCY15150 | reverse complement strand
TGTTTGTGCCGGTGACGGGTCTGTGGATGAGCTCGGTTGGCATCATCGGTCTAGGCTTGAACCTACGGGCCTATGACTTCACGTCGCAGGAGATTCGTGCGGCGGAAGACCCAGAATTTGAAACGTTCTACACGAAGAACATTTTGCTGAACGAGGGCATCCGTGCATGGATGGCACCTCAGGATCAGCCCCACGAGAAGTTTGTGTTCCCTGA
>NZ_JACSWB010000023.1 GCF_016888135.1 Leptolyngbya sp. CCY15150 | reverse complement strand
CTCATCCACGAGGGCGGCTACTAAGCCTAAGTGATCCAGGTTCTCTATTTTCAAGGCGCGATCTCAATGCGTGCCCTGAGCTTACCCCAACCGCACTAAATATTCATTTCATCAACCTGCGGAATGTCGGAGAAACCCTACTAGGACTTCCTAACCTATAATTTGAGGCATGAACAAGCGAGCAATTACTTTTCCTAAATCTATCTATCTAGACTATCACGCGACTACGCCCACAGATCCACGAGTCGCTAGCTTATCGCTCTTCAATGACTCTGGCGGTAGATAGAATAGAGTAAAAGGGCTGGAACCTAGTGAGAAGCGATGATAGCACCCCGTATAGCCAAGGCGA
>NZ_JACSWB010000022.1 GCF_016888135.1 Leptolyngbya sp. CCY15150 | reverse complement strand
TAAACCCGATGCCATCTCAGCGCTGATGCGCTTTCAGGACACCCTCACCGGCTATAAACTCACTCAGGTCACCCTGGTGGCGGTTGCCGCTAAGCGTCCCCCCGGTCGCCCCAAGCGGGCTAACCCCTCAGAGCCACCGACGATAGGGTATCCGTGGCAAGCGATCCTGGAACGCACGGCTGAGTACGAGGTTCAGTGCCAACAGCGCCATCGACGCTTCATCCTGGCGACCAATGTCCTAGACGCGCAGACCTATCCTGCCGAACGGTTGCTGCGCGAGTACAAGGGACAGCAGCAGGTTGAGCGTGGCTTTCGTTTCCTCAAAGACCCGCTCTTCTTCACCAGTAGCGTCTTTGTCAAAAAGCCTCAACGAGTAGAAGCCCTCGCCCTCGTCATGGTCTTGACCCTACTCGTCTATAGTTTGGGGCAGCGCAAGCTCAGAGCCCAACTAGACCAGACGGGTG
>NZ_JACSWB010000021.1 GCF_016888135.1 Leptolyngbya sp. CCY15150 | reverse complement strand
TCACCGTCAACGGCGATGGCGTCAGTGAGCCCAGCGAAACCTTCAATGTGGTGTTGGGCAATCTGCAAGGAAACGCCACGGTTACCAACGGTACTGGAATCGGCACCATTGTTGATGATGACGCCCAGCCAGCCATCACCATCAACGACGTCTCGGTATTGGAAGGAGATAGCGGCGAGACCAACGCTATTTTCACCGTCAATCTGACGACGGCCAGTCAAGCGCCGGTGACCGTTGACTACACCACCCAGAATGGCAGCGCTA
>NZ_JACSWB010000020.1 GCF_016888135.1 Leptolyngbya sp. CCY15150 | reverse complement strand
CCGATTTCAGCGTGACAGGATTGTTGGCAGGCATGTTTGGCACCCCACGGTGGATGGCTGACTTGCAGCAACAGCAGGCATCCTAGGGGGCGATCGCCCGCACCTGCTCAGCGCTGCAATGAGCAGGTGCGGCAGTGGTGCGTTTAGAGATCAAAGGGGAGCCAGCATTCTAAGCTTAGATATCACTTACAAGGCATCTCATTCACTACATCTAATTTATCCATAACCACGACCCTGAACCTGCTATGGTTTCTCGAAAACAGCATGGCCAGCGCAGCTATCAAATCGAGTTTAAAATACACACGGATTGCTATGTCACTGACCTGGTTGACTGACAAAACTCATGACTGAAAGCTGTAGGATCGGGCTGTAATATACGGATGTAGACTCGCCATTTCGTCAGGTTAATGCACTCACTACACACCAGACCAATCACCATCCAGATTAAGGTGTGAAGATGCCGTTGGTCGGCCCAGGGAATAGATTGACCCAACAGGGTTTGCAGTTGATGATGTAAGCGGGAGGTTCTCATCGGTTTATGT
>NZ_JACSWB010000019.1 GCF_016888135.1 Leptolyngbya sp. CCY15150 | reverse complement strand
AAACAGGTCGCAGAACGACTTCCTGATGCCTACGACCCTGACACCATCCCAGAGGTTGGAGAGCTTGACGAGTTGGAAACGTTTGTAGGCTCAAAAAGCGGTGCGACCCCGCGTCGGTTCCCGGCGCTAGGGAACGCGCACCAAGACAAACAAGATTTGGCTATGGACAGCCGTTGACCACTTCAAACAGGGGATTTTAGGCTGGGTACTGGGTGACCGTAGTGCTAAGACCTTTGCACCGCTCTGGTCTA
>NZ_JACSWB010000018.1 GCF_016888135.1 Leptolyngbya sp. CCY15150 | reverse complement strand
TCGAGTTTGAAGCGCTACTTCAAGGTGTCATCTTGCTCGAAACGCAATGGCACCGTTCCTGGTTGCCACAACGGTTTCCTCTGGTCTATATCGAATACTTAGCTTCTGCGCCGTGGAATCGCCGGTTACTCGAAGATCCTCCCTATCTGATTGGGGTCGGACGGGCTCTTGTACTCTTTGCCCGGCAGCGCAGTGTGGAGGTAGGTTACGGTGGTCGCATCGGTCTACATGCGCTGCCGGGTGCGGAAGCTTTCTATCGACGTTACA
>NZ_JACSWB010000017.1 GCF_016888135.1 Leptolyngbya sp. CCY15150 | reverse complement strand
AGACCAAAGGAGCCAAAGGCGGCAATCCTGATCCGGTGCAGACTGAAGCGTTTAAGTCCCAGATCAAGCCATCGGCTGCCGATGTTGATGAGCCGTTGGCTAAGAAGCCGCTGGCGGTGAAGTTGCCTGTGAGTCACGATGCAATTGTGAGGGCCATGGACAATAAGCAAGCGTTTGTTCGAGCCGCTGTGCGTGAAAAGTTGGAGCGGGATGGATCAGCAATTCTCAGTATGAACATCTTGCATGAGCTTATTGAGAACAGTGTCAATAGATTTGTTGAAAAAGCTCATTCTTTCGTTCAGGATTCGGCA
>NZ_JACSWB010000016.1 GCF_016888135.1 Leptolyngbya sp. CCY15150 | reverse complement strand
GGAACTGGCGGCGGCAGTCTCGGCACAGGTAGCTTTGTTTGCCGTTGCGATGCCCATTCTTGACAACGTTGGTGCTGGCACAATGAGGACAATTCATAATGGACTCCCTTGACTCCACATCATTTTATATTATGCAACGCCGCCATAAGGCAATCGCCGATTCTCTAGAGCGGTCGCCGATATAACAACCGATGATTTCTCGGGTGTCTGCATCGATCGCCAGCCAGACCCACTGCTTGTTGCCTTTATTGTCGACAAATGACCAGAGTTCATCCATCTGCACGTTCAGCTTGCCTTTGGTTTTGGGGACGACGTCTACCGCTTTTGGCACAGCTTCGTAGCAAG
>NZ_JACSWB010000015.1 GCF_016888135.1 Leptolyngbya sp. CCY15150 | reverse complement strand
GACTCATACCAACTCTATACCAGTTTTCAGTCTGCTGATTTCTACCTGTCCAGAAGGCTGTCGCTCTATCATGGCCCAGCGATTATGGTTCTCATGGCAGAGCTGCGGTTATCTCGCTCCCCAGCAGATGGTGTTGAGAACAGTCATTGATAAGCTTTAGAGTATTCCTATATGATGCTCATGAACCGTCCGATTCAATTAACGAAACCCCCAAATGACATTGTCACGGCGACAATAGGCCTGTTAACGCAGGAGCACGCCGGACAAATCGAAGATATCTGGGAAGGCATTCTGCGGGAGACGGAGCAGCCTGACGCTAGTTGGGACTGGGCCTATAAGTTACGACTGGCTGTCAATGATGATCGCTATGAGGCTTACGGCATCGAGTTTGAAGCGCTAC
>NZ_JACSWB010000014.1 GCF_016888135.1 Leptolyngbya sp. CCY15150 | reverse complement strand
ACCACCCAGAATGGCAGCGCTATTGCGGGCGGCAATGGGGCGATTGGTGAGGATGACTATGATGCTCTCACCGGAACGGTGACCTTTGCACCGGGGAGCACTCAGCAGTTGATCACCATTGCGGTCAATGGTGATGCCATCAATGAACCCACGGAAACCTTTACGCTGGTTCTTAGTAACCAGACTCCAGGAATTCCCCTGGACGATACCCAGGCGACGGGGACAATTGGCAATGATGACAATCCACCGGCGATCGCTATTTCCAATGCTTCGGTGCTGGAGGGCGATCTCGGTGATACCGGCACGGCGG
>NZ_JACSWB010000013.1 GCF_016888135.1 Leptolyngbya sp. CCY15150 | reverse complement strand
TTGCCCTGCAACGACGACGACATACCCTGGCTCCCTCAACGATTGAGCAGTATTGCGCTCGATTTCGCGGCTCACTGCGGGAGATTTTGAATCTCAAGCCTAAGTTGCTCGAGGGACAGCGGTTGCTCAAACGCTATCAGAAGATTCGAGATCATCTGTTGCTGTTCTTAACTGATGCGACCGTCCCGCCCACCAATAACGCCAGTGAGCAGGCGT
>NZ_JACSWB010000012.1 GCF_016888135.1 Leptolyngbya sp. CCY15150 | reverse complement strand
CTTCTCGCTCCAATCTATCGAGCAAGCCTGTAATTGTGGCACGAGTTACATTGGCACGATTGGCAAACTCAGAGGGTGACAAGTCTCGCTTTGCAGTGTAAAGCTGCATCAAGATTGTAAACTTTCCCGCAGACAGCCCAAAACGCTCGAAGTGTTTATCAAAAGCAGCATAAACCTCAGCTGTGGCATCCAGAAACGCA
>NZ_JACSWB010000011.1 GCF_016888135.1 Leptolyngbya sp. CCY15150 | reverse complement strand
CGAGGATGGTTCGACGTCCTTGATGACTGGCTGAAGCGCGATAGATTTGTCTTCATCGGATGGTCTGGTTTGCTGCTATTCCCCTGCGCCTACATGGCGGTGGGCGGCTGGCTAACCGGCACCACCTTTGTGACCTCTTGGTACACCCACGGGTTGGCAAGCTCCTACCTAGAAGGGTGCAACTTTTTGACCGTGGCAGTATCCACACCTGCCGACAGCATGGGTCACTCCATCCTGTTTTTGTGGGGCCCTGA
>NZ_JACSWB010000010.1 GCF_016888135.1 Leptolyngbya sp. CCY15150 | reverse complement strand
TTGTCGACAAATGACCAGAGTTCATCCATCTGCACGTTCAGCTTGCCTTTGGTTTTGGGGACGACGTCTACCGCTTTTGGCACAGCTTCGTAGCAAGCATTAGCATAGCCTTGTAGCCAACTATCAGAGACATCGGTGGCCCTGGCAATGCCTGCTAGGGGGATCTTCTCTAACAGCAGCAGATTGACCAATGACCGAGTGTCTTTGTC
>NZ_JACSWB010000009.1 GCF_016888135.1 Leptolyngbya sp. CCY15150 | reverse complement strand
CAAGAGGCGATCGTTACCGACTTCTCCTAAGAGGCGATCGCTTCCATCGCCGCCGAGTAGGATATCGTTGCCAGATCCACCCACAAGGCGATCGTCCTCGGTGCCGCCATTCAAGGTGTCATTCCCGTCGCCGCCAATGAGGCGATCATTTCCCTCGCCCCCCAAGAGGCGATCGTCCCCGGTGCCGCCATTTAAGATGTCATTACCGGTACCGCCATTCAAAGTATCGTTACCCTCGCCCCCCAAGAGGCGATCGTCCCCACCGCCGCCATTTAGGGTGTCATCCCCTTCGCCGCCATCCAAGGCGTCATTCTCTTCAGTGCCATTCA
>NZ_JACSWB010000008.1 GCF_016888135.1 Leptolyngbya sp. CCY15150 | reverse complement strand
CGCGGGAGTTGTTGAAGCTGGCGTATTGGAAGATCAAACGACCGAAGTAGCCGTGAGCCGCAACGATGTTGTAGGTCTCTTCTTCTTGTCCAAACTTGTAACCGTAGTTCTGTGACTCAGTCTCGGTCGTCTCACGCACTAGGCTGGAGGTCACCAAGGAACCGTGCATCGCCGAGAACAAGCTACCACCGAAGACACCGGCTACTCCCAACATGTGGAAGGGGTGCATCAAGATGTTGTGCTCGGCTTGGAACACGAACATGAAGTTGAAGGTACCGGAGATACCTAGAGGCATCCCATCAGAGAAGGAACCTTGACCGATCGGGTAG
>NZ_JACSWB010000007.1 GCF_016888135.1 Leptolyngbya sp. CCY15150 | reverse complement strand
CGAATCTCCTGCGACGTGAAGTCATAGGCCCGTAGGTTCAAGCCTAGACCGATGATGCCAACCGAGCTCATCCACAGACCCGTCACCGGCACAAACAGCATGAAGAAGTGAAGCCAGCGCTTGTTGGAAAAGGCAATCCCGAAAATCTGTGACCAGAATCGGTTCGCCGTCACCATCGAGTAGGTCTCTTCTGCTTGGGTCGGGTTGA
>NZ_JACSWB010000006.1 GCF_016888135.1 Leptolyngbya sp. CCY15150 | reverse complement strand
TGGGCATCGCAACGGCAAACAAAGCTACCTGTGCCGAGACTGCCGCCGCCAGTTCCGAGACAATCCTCAACAGGGATATAGTCAAGAGGTCAAAGCCCTGTGTATCACGATGTCCCTCAACGGTATGGGATTTCGAGCCATCGAGCGCGTGACCGGCATCAACCATAATAGTGTGATCAACTGGGTGCGCCAAGCCGCGGCAGCTA
>NZ_JACSWB010000005.1 GCF_016888135.1 Leptolyngbya sp. CCY15150 | reverse complement strand
GGCTTGGATCTCCTCGCCAAGCGATTCATCATGGCGGTGTAGAACAAACCCAGAGGAACGGCATTAAGCATCACCAAAAGCTGGGAAGAGCCCAAGGTAGTTGACATTTCACAGCCGAGCATTTTGGGGTGGGTCACGATAAGCATATCGTGCTGTCGTTCGATCAAGCGGGATGGCCCATGAGTGACAAGTTGGAGGTACCCGAGGGGA
>NZ_JACSWB010000004.1 GCF_016888135.1 Leptolyngbya sp. CCY15150 | reverse complement strand
CTGCATCAAGATTGTAAACTTTCCCGCAGACAGCCCAAAACGCTCGAAGTGTTTATCAAAAGCAGCATAAACCTCAGCTGTGGCATCCAGAAACGCAAGACAACTTCCGACCGCTTCTACGTCAAAGCCAGAAAAATCACGCTCAAGCTCGTGGAATGCCTCTTGCCTTGGAAAAATTTGCATAGTGAGGTGATTTAGTTAG
>NZ_JACSWB010000003.1 GCF_016888135.1 Leptolyngbya sp. CCY15150 | reverse complement strand
GACATGGGTAGAACGACCACTCAGCTTGCCCTAGTCTAAAATCGACTCAGCGTTGACCCAACGTTGCTTTAGATTCTCTTTATAAATTAGCTCTAAGGTGACAGGTTTCAGAGTCCGAATCGGGAGCATCCCACTTTTGCAAAAACAGTGCCAAGGGGGAGAATAGAAGGGTAGCCCTAGGGATCACTCGCTATGACACCTGAAGACCAAGAGCG
>NZ_JACSWB010000002.1 GCF_016888135.1 Leptolyngbya sp. CCY15150 | reverse complement strand
ACATCCGCCCAAGTTCCGATGACGCGACCCTGAGAGTCAATCACGGACTGGTTGAAGTTGAAACCGTTCAGGTTGAACGCCATGGTGCTAATACCCAGGGCGGTGAACCAGATACCCACTACGGGCCATGCACCCAAGAAGAAGTGCAGAGCGCGGGAGTTGTTGAAGCTGGCGTATTGGAAGATCAAACGACCGAAGTAGCCGTGAGCCGCAACGATGTTGTAGGTCTCTTCTTCTTGTCCAAACT
>NZ_JACSWB010000001.1 GCF_016888135.1 Leptolyngbya sp. CCY15150 | reverse complement strand
TCGAGTTTGAAGCGCTACTTCAAGGTGTCATCTTGCTCGAAACGCAATGGCACCGTTCCTGGTTGCCACAACGGTTTCCTCTGGTCTATATCGAATATTTAGCTTCTGCGCCGTGGAATCGCCGGTTACTCGAAGATCCTCCCTATCTGATTGGGGTCGGACGGGCACTCGTACTCTTTGCCCGGCAGCGCAGTGTGGAGGTAGGTTACGGTGGTCGCATCGGTCTACATGCGCTGCCGGGTGCGGAAGCTTTCTATCGACGTTACA